>JBIJAD010000001.1:0-55154 GCA_044345955.1 Lysobacteraceae bacterium | reverse complement strand
TACGTGATCTATACCTCCGGTTCCACCGGACTGCCCAAGGGCGTGGCGATCACCCACGGCAATGCGGTGGCGATGCTGGCCTGGGCGCGCCGCATCTTCGAGCCGCAGGCGCTGCGCCATACCCTGGCCAGCACCTCGATCTGCTTCGATCTGTCGGTATACGAGCTGTTCCTGCCGCTGGCGACCGGCAACACCGTGGTCCTGGTGCGCGACGCGCTGGCGCTGGTCGAACAGCCGCCGCGCGTGCCGGTGACCCTGGTCAACACCGTGCCTTCGGCGATCGATGCGGTGCTCGCGGCCGGCGCGCTGCCGGCTTCGGTACGGGTGGTGAACCTGGCGGGCGAGGCGCTGGCGCGTGGTCTGGTCGACCGGCTCTATCGCCAGGGCCATGTCGAGGCGGTGTACAACCTCTACGGCCCGTCCGAAGACACCACCTATTCGACCGGTTGCCGCGTCGAGGAGACCGGCAGCGACGCGCCCAGTATCGGCGTTCCGATCGACAACACCCGCGCCTATGTGCTGGATGCGCAGATGCTGCCGGTGCCTCCGGGCGCGCGCGGCGAGCTGTATCTGGCCGGCGCCGGTGTTTCGCGCGGTTATCTCGGCCGTCCGGATCTGACCGCCGAGCGCTATCTGCCCGATCCCTTCGGCAGCGGCGGTCGCCTGTACCGTACCGGCGACATCGTGCGTCATCTGCCCGATGGCCGCCTGGCTTACCTGGGCCGCGCCGATCATCAGGTCAAGTTGCGGGGCTTCCGCATCGAACTGGGCGAGATCGAGCGTGCGATCGGCATCTGCCCCGGCGTGCGCGAGGCGATCGCGACGGTGCGCAAGCGCGACGACGGTCGCGACCTGCTGGTCGCCTACGTACACCTCGCGGCCGACGCGCAGCAGTCGGAAGCGACGCTGCGCACGGCGCTGTCGCAGCAATTGCCCGAGTACATGATCCCGGCGCGGATGCTGTTGCTGGACGCGCTGCCGTTGACCGCCAACGGCAAGGTCGATCGCAGGGCGCTGTCGCAGTTGCCGCTGGAAGATGCGGACTCCGACGCCTTCGAGCCGCCGGCGACCCGCACCGAAGAGCGGCTGGCCGAACTGTGGTGCGCGATCCTGGGCGTGCGTCGCGTCGGCCGTCAGGACAGCTTCTTCTCGGCCGGCGGTCATTCGCTGCTCGCGACCGCGCTGAACGTGCGCATCGCCGAGGTATTCGGCGTGCGCAGCACCCTGCGCGACGTATTTCTGCATCCGCGGCTGGCCGATCTGGCCGATCACATCGACAACCTGCAATGGATGGCCGGCGGCGCCGATGGCGCACGCGACGAGACGGCCGACGACGATTCCGAGGTGGGCGTGCTATGAGTCTGCATGAACTGCTGCGCGAACTGCGCGAGCTCAACGTCCGCCTCTGGGTGGAAGACGGCAACCTGCGCTTCGCCGCGCCGCGCGCGCTCGATCCTGCGCTCAAGCAGCGGATGATCGAACACAAGCCGGAGCTGATCGCGGCCCTGCGTCAGGCGACGCGGAGCGGGGTCGAGGACGTTGCCGCGGCGGACGCGGGCGACGCACCGGCGACGGACGGCGATGGCCTGTCTTTCGCACAGCGCCGGCTGCTCTTTCTGCAGCGCATGGATGGCGATTCGGCGGCCTACAACCTGCCGATGGCCTGGCGCCTGCGCGGTGCGCTGGATGTCGACGCGCTGCGCGCCGCCTTCGCCGCGCTGCCGCGCCGGCACGATGCCCTGCAATCGTCGTTCCGGCTGGTCGACGGCGAGTACCTGCCGCATCGGGACCCCGATGCCGCGCTCGCGCTTGAAGTCGTCTCGCTGGAAGCGTTGCCGGAAGACGCGCGCGAGTCCGCCCTGCGCGCGCAGATCGACGCCCAGGCGCGCGCCCCGTTCGCGCTGGAGCAGGCGCCGCTGCTGCGCGGCGCGCTGGTGCGGCTGGCGCCCGACGATCATGCCCTGCTGCTGACCATGCACCATTTGGTGTCCGACGGCCGCTCGATGGAGCTGCTGGTGCGCGACCTGTGGGCGCTGGCCGGCGGCGCTGCCGACGCGCTGCCGGCGCTGACCGCGGGCCACGGCCATTACGTCGACTGGCAGGCGCGCTGGCAGAACAGCGAAAGTTTCGCCCGCCAGAAGCAGTACTGGGTCGAACGTCTGGCCGGCCTGCCGGACCTGATCGAACTGCCCGTCGACCATCCGCGTCCTGCCGTGCAGGGCTATGCCGGCGATGTGGTCCACTTCGAACTGCCGCCGGCGCTGACCGCCCGGCTGACCGCACTGGCGCAGGCGCAGGGCGCGAGCCTGTACATGCTGCTGCTGGCCGCTTTCGGTGCGCTGCTGCAGCGCTATACCGGTCAGGACGATCTGGCGATCGGCACGCCGGTGGCCAACCGCCGCCTCGCGCAGTGGCAGCAGGTGCTGGGTTTCTTCTCGAACGTGATGGTGATGCGTCTGGCGCCGCAACCGGCGCGCGACTTCATCGCCCTGCTCGGACAGGTGCGCGACACCGCGCTGGCCGGGGACGAGCACCAGGAATTCCCCTTCGAGCAGATCGTCGAACACCTGCATCCGCGCCGCAGCCTGAGTTATTCGCCGCTGTTCCAGGTGATGTTCATCCTCAAGGAGGCCGCGGAGCTGGGTCTGCCGAACGGTCTGGAGGTGGAGCCGCTGTTCGCCCACAACGGCATCTCCAAGTTCGACCTGACCCTGACCGTGGAGCGCGGCAGCGCGCGCACCGTCGCCGGATTCGAGTACGCCACCGCGCTGTTCGAGCAGGCCACGATCGAACGCATGGGCGCGCACTTCGTGCGCCTGCTCGAACAGATCGCGCAGGCGCCGGCGCGCCCGCTGGCCGAACTCGATCTGCTGACCGATGCGGAGCGGGCGCAGCAGGCGGACTGGAACGCGACCGCCTTGGACTACGATCGTCTGGCCCGCGTGCACGAACTGATCCGCGCACAGGCGCGGCGCATGCCGGATGCGATCGCGGTGAGCTTCGAGGACGAGGATGTTTCCTTCGACGCGCTGATCGCGCGGGCCGATGCCCTGGCCGCTGCGCTGCGCGCGCGCGGCGTCGGCGTCGAGGATCGGGTGGGCGTGTACATCGACCGTTCGCCGGCGATGGTGGTCGCGCTGCTGGGCATCCTCGCCGCCGGCGCGGCCTATGTGCCGCTGGATCCGAACTATCCGGCCGATCGCATCGTCCACATCGCCGCCGACGCCGGACTGGCCTGTCTGGTGACCGCCGGCGAGGCCGCCGCGCGCGTGCCCGCCGTGGCCGCGCCGGTGCTGGCGCTGGAATCACTGGACGGCGTGCGTGCCGCGGCGTTCGATGACGGCGGCTGCAGCGACAACGCCGCCTATGTCATCTATACCTCGGGATCGACCGGCAAGCCCAAAGGCGTCGTCGTCACCCACCGCAACGTGGTCAACCTGTTCGAGGGCCTGGACCGCAGTCTGGCGCCCTCGCTGCCGCAGGACGGCGACGGCCGTCCGGTCTGGACCGCGCTGACCAGCATCAGTTTCGACATCTCGGTCCTCGAGCTGCTGTGGACGCTGGCGCGCGGTCATCACGTCCTGCTCCAGACCGATCATCTCACCACGCTCACCCACGCCGGGCAGACCCCGGCCGGCGCGGTCGCGGACGCGCGCGCCAGACCGGCGGCGGACACGCCCGTGCGCGCCCGGCCGCTGACGATGGGGCTGTTCTACTTCGCCGCCGACGAGGACGCGCAGGTCGACAAGTACGGACTGCTGCTCGACGGCGCGCGTTTCGCCGATAGCCACGGTTTCAGCGCGGTCTGGGTGCCGGAGCGGCATTTCCACGCTTTCGGCGGCCAGTTCCCGAACCCCTCGGTGGCCGCGGCCGCGGTCGCGGCGGTCACCCGCAACGTGCAGGTGCGCGCCGGCAGCGTGGTGCTGCCGCTGCACGACCCGATCCGGGTCGCCGAGGAATGGTCGATGGTGGACAACCTGTCGCACGGCCGCGCCGCGGTGGCGTTCGCGTCGGGCTGGCACTTCAACGATTTCGTGCTGGCGCCGCAGAACTTCGCCGAGCGCCACCGCGTGCTGCGCGAAGGCATCGATACCGTGCGCCGGTTGTGGAAGGGGGAGACCATCGAACGTACCGATGGCCTGGGCAATCCGGCGCGCGTGGGCGTGCGCCCGCGCCCGGTGCAGCCCGAGCTGCCGGTGTGGATCACCGCAGCGGCCAGCCCCGAGACCTTCCGTCAGGCCGGCGAACTGGGCGCCAACGTGCTGACCCACCTGCTCGGCCAGAGCCTGCCGGAACTGCGCGCCAAGATCGAGATCTACCGCACGGCGCGCGCCGAGCACGGCCACTGTCCGGACGCGGGCCAGGTCACGCTGATGCTGCACACGTTCATCGGCGAGGACGTGGACACGGTGCGTGCAGCCGTGCGCGAGCCGTTCAAGGCGTACCTGCGCAGTTCGATCAACCTGCTCAAGCCGGTCGCCGAAAGCAATGGTCTGGACGCCGGCAACGATCTGGAGCTGGTGGTCGAGGCCGGCTTCAACCGTTACTTCGCCACCGGTGCGCTGTTCGGGACGCCCGAGAGCTGCCAGTCGCTGTTGGCCGATATCCACGCCATCGGCGTGGACGAGATCGCCTGTCTGGTCGATTTCGGCGTCGCTCCCGCGCAGGTGACGGACAGCTTCCCGCAACTGGACCGGCTGCGTCGTTTGACCGTGACCGAACATGCGCGCCGCAAGCGCGAGGCGGATCGGGTCGCCGCCGGGGCGGAGGGGCAGGCGCGCGTCGATATCCGGGTCAACGCGACCCATATCCAGTGCACGCCCTCGTTCGCGCGGCTGCTGCTGGAGCAGAAGCAGAGCCAGTCGCTCGCCAACCTCCGCGGTTTCCTGGTCGGAGGCGAGGCCCTGCCGGCGGAGGTCGCGCGCGAATTGCGCGCAGCCACCGGCGCCCACCTGTTCAACATGTACGGTCCGACCGAGACCACGGTCTGGTCGGCGGTCCGCCACCTGCAGGATGCCGAGACCACCCTCGGCGCACCGATCAGCAATACCCGCCTGTACGTGCTCGACGCGCGCCTGCGCCAGCAGCCGGTCGGGATCAAGGGCGAGCTGTACATCGCCGGCGAGGGCGTGACCCGCGGCTACTGGCAGCGTCCCGACCTCACCGCCGAGCGCTTCCTGCCCGATCCGTTCGCGCCGATGCCGGGCGAACGCATGTATCGCACCGGCGATCTGGTGCGGCGTACGGCCGAAGGCGGCATCGAGTTTCTCGGCCGCGTCGACCAGCAGGTCAAGGTGCGCGGTTACCGGATCGAACTCGGCGAGATCGAGTCCGCGCTGCGCGCGCATCCGGCGGTGGCCGAGGCGGTCGCGGTGGTCCGCGGCGCCGCGCCGCAGGACGCGGCGATCGTCGCCTACTGCACGCCCGTCGGCGCCGATGCCCTCGACACCGCCGCGTTGCATGCGCACCTGGCCCAGAGGCTGCCCGCGCACATGCTGCCCTCGGCGATCGTCGAACTCGCGGCGATGCCGCTCACGCCCAACGGCAAGATCGATCGCAAGGCGCTGCCGGCGCCGTTCCAGAACCAGGCGCGCGCCGCGCTGCAGTTGCCGCGCACCGACCTCGAGCGGGCGCTGTCGGAACTGTGGTGCGAACTGCTGCAGATCGAGCGCGTCGGGGTGAACGAAAACTTCTTCGAGCTGGGCGGTCATTCGCTGCTGCTGGGCACGCTGCAGCGCCGCCTCGCCGAACGCTTCGACTGCGAGATCAGCATCATCGAGCTGTTCAAGTTCCCCACCATCGACAGCCTGACCCGGCTGATCGGTCAGCGGGAGAACGCATCGAACACGGCCGCGATGCCGTCGAACCGGGTGCGCGAAGGCCGCGATGCGGTCGCCCGGACCCGCCAGCACCTCAAGAACAGAAAACGCAATGGATGACATGAAGATGGATGCGAACCGTGTTGCGATCATCGGCCTGTCGGGCCGCTTCCCCGGCGCCGGCGACGTCGACGCTTTCTGGCGCAATCTGGTCGGCGGCGTGGAGAGTTCCACCGTGCTCGACGACGAGACCCTGCGCCGCGAGGGCGTATCCGAGCGCCTGATCGCGCATCCGGACTTCGTCAAGGTGTCCTACGTGGTCGACGGGATCGAGGACTTCGACGCCGAACTGTTCCAGTTCAGCCCGCGCGAAGCCGAGATCACCGATCCGCAGCACCGCATGCTGCTGGAGTGCTGCTACGAGGCGCTGGACGACGCCGGCTACTCCTCCGACGACTACGCCGGCCACGTCGGCGTGTACGCGGGCGTGGGTTCGATGTCCTACTTCGCGCGCAATCTCAGCGCCAACCCCGAGCTGATCGAATCGGTCGGCCAGTTGCGCATGTCGATCGGCAACGAAAAGAGCTTCGCGACCACGATGGTGTCGTACAAGCTCAACCTGCGCGGGCCGAGCGTCAACGTCGACACCGCCTGCTCGACCTCGCTGGTCGCGGTGCATCAGGCCTGCCAGAGCCTGCTGTCCTACGAGTGCGACATCGCCCTGGCCGGCGGCGTCAGTCTCGATGTGCCGCAGAAGGTCGGCATGCTCTACAGCGAAGGCAGCATCGTCTCTCCCGACGGGCACTGCCGGCCGTTCGACAGCCGCGCCCAGGGCACGGTCAAGGGCAACGGCGCCGGCATCGTCGCGCTCAAGCGCCTGGAAGACGCGCTGCGCGACGGCGACCACATCCATGCGGTGATCCTGGGCAGCGCGATCAACAACGACGGTTCGCTCAAGCTCGGCTACACCGCCTCCAGCATCGACGGTCAGGTGGAGGTCGTGTACGACGCGCTGGCGCGCGCCGACGTCGATCCCGCCACCATCGGCTACGTCGAGGCGCACGGCACCGGCACCATCCTCGGCGATCCGATCGAGGTTTCGGCGCTCAGCCGCGCCTTCGGCGACGGCATCGAGCCCGGCGCCTGCGCGATCGGCTCGGTGAAGTCCAACATCGGCCATCTCGACATCGCCGCCGGCGTCGCCGGTTTGATCAAGACGGTGCAGATGCTGCGTCACCGGCAGATCCCGCCGAGCATCAACTACGACGCACCCAATCCCAATATCGATTTCGAGCGCAGCCCGTTCCGGGTCAACGCCGGACTGCGCGACTGGCCGTCGGGCGACGGCCCGCGCCGCGCCGGCGTGAGCTCGTTCGGTATCGGCGGCACCAATGCGCACGTGATCGTCGAGGAAGCGCCGGCGCGCCACAGTGCGCCGTCGAACCGCGACAGCCATCTGCTGACCGTGTCGGCACGCAGTCGTCCGGCGCTGGAGCGCCAGTTGGCGCGGATGTCGGCGCATTTCGCCGCCCACCCGGACACCGACCTGGCCGATGCGGCCTACACCCTGCGCGTCGGCCGGCGCGATTACGAACACCGCGCCGCGGTGGTGGTGCCCGGCGGCGGCGACGCCGCGGCGCTGCTCGCCGAACCGCGTGCGGTCGTCTTCGGCGGTCCGGTCCGGCAGTCGCCGAAGCTGTGTCTGATGTTCCCCGGCCAGGGCGCGCAGCATGCCGGCATGCTCAAGGACCTGTACCGGGCCGAGCCCGCGTTCCGCGCGGAGCTGGACCTGTGCGCGGACGCCTTCCGCCGCGAGCTGGGCGAGGATCTGCGCGAAGTGATTTTCGGCGAGGACGATGCGCGCCTGAACCGGACCGCGTTGACCCAGCCGGCGCTGTTCGCCGCCGAGTATGCGCTGGCGAAGTGCTGGGAAAGCCACGGGATCCAGGCCGATGCGATGATCGGCCACAGTCTGGGCGAATACGTCGCCGCGTGTCTGTCCGGGGTGATGGGCTTCGACGACGCGGTGGCGTTGGTCGCCGAGCGTGCCCGCCTGATGGATGCGTTGCCGCGCGGCGCGATGCTGATGGTGCCCCTGGCCGAAGACGAAGTGCAGGCGTACCTGTCGCCCGCCTGCAGTCTGGCCGCGGTCAATGGCCCGCGCATCTGCGTGCTGTCCGGGCAGGAGGAAGCGATCGCGCAGGTCGAGGCCGGCCTCGCGGAGCAGGGCGTGGACACCCGCCGTCTGCATACCTCGCACGCCTTCCATTCGGCGATGATGACGCCGATCCTGGCCCGCTTCGGCGAACGCGTGTCGCGCGTGCGCCTGTCGCCGCCGACCCGTCCGTATCTCTCCAACGTCAGCGGCGACTGGATCCGCGCCGAGCAGGCGACCGATCCGCAATACTGGGTCGACCATCTGCGCGGCACCGTGCGTTTCGGCGACGGACTGCGCCGGGTGCTGGACGATCCCGATTACGTGCTGCTGGAAGCCGGCCCCAACCAGGTGCTGACCACGCTGGCCCGGCGCAGCTTCGGCGCCACCGAGCGCAGCGTGGCCAGCGCGCGGCATCCGCAGAATCCGCGCCACGACCGGGAAGCCTTCCTGCAGGCGCTGGGGACGCTGTGGACGCTGGGCTGCCGGCCCGACTGGTCCGTGCTGTATCGCGGCGAGGCGCGCCGGCGCGTGTCGCTGCCGGGGTATGCCTTCGACCGCAAGCGCTACTGGATCGATGCGCAGGGACGGTCGAGTCGCGAGGACGCGGCGACCCAGGCCGCGGCGTCCGCGCCGCGCGCCGATCATGCCCCCGCGCGTCCGGCCAATCTGGAGCAGGCGCTGCTGGCGCTGTTCCGCCAGGCGTTCGGCGTCGAGAGCATCGGCCTGTCCGATCAGTTCTTCGAACTGGGCGGCGATTCGCTGCTGGCCACCCAACTCACCGCCGTGGTCCGCGACCAGCTCGGCGTGCAACTGCGTCTGGCCGACCTGTACGAATATCCGCGCCTGTCCGACCTGCTGGCCTGCCTGGAGGCGCGCGGCGCCAGCATCGACGCGGCCGCGCCGCTGACCCGTCTGACCCGGATCGAGCCGGATCTGGCGGGGCGCAACCAGCCGTTCCCGCTCACCGACATCCAGCAGGCCTATTGGGTCGGCCGCAGCGGCGCGATCGAGCTGGGCGACGTCGCCACGCACATCTATCTGGAAGTGGACATCAAGCACGGCGAACTGGCGCGCTTCGTCGACGCATGGAACGTACTGATCGGCCGCCACGACATGCTGCGCGCGGTGTTCCTGGCCAGCGGCGAACAACAGATCCTGGCCCAGGTGCCGCACTACGAATTCGACGTGATCGAGCTGCAGGGCCTGCCCGAAGACCAGGCCGAAGCGCAGCGCATGGCCCTGCGCGCGAAGATGTCGCATCAGGTGCTTCCGGCCGACCAGTGGCCGCTGTTCGACATCAAGGCCCTGCGCGCGGACGCGCATCGCTTCCGTCTGTGCATCAGCATCGACATCCTGCTGGTCGATGCCTGGAGCATGAACATGCTCATCGAGCAGTGGCTGCAGTTGTACCGGCAGCCCGCGCTGGAGCTGCCGCCGATCGCATTCTCGTTCCGCGACTACGTCATCGCCGAGCACGCGCTGCAGGAGACCGAGCTGTACCGGACCAGCGAGCAGTACTGGTTCGAGCGCATCGACCGGCTGCCGGCGGCGCCGGACCTGCCGCTGGCGGTCGCGCCGTCCTCGCTGACCAATCCGCACTTCGCGCGGCGCATGTACCAGATGGAGAAGCAGCGTTGGGCGAAGCTCAAGCAGCGCGCCGTGTCCAGCGGGCTGACCCCGTCGGGCCTGCTGATGGCCGCGTTCTCGCAGGTGCTCGGCCGCTGGGCCGGCAATCCGCATTTCACCATCAACCTGACGATGTACGCGCGGCATCCGTTCCACGAGCAGGTGGACCAGATCGTCGGCGACTTCACCTCGCTGACCCTGCTGGAAGTCGACAACCGGCCCGGCCCGTTCCTCGAACACGCCGAGCGCGTGCAGCGCCAGTTGTGGTCCGACCTGGATCATCGCTACGTCAGCGCGATCCACGTGCTGCGCGAGGCCTCGCGCCGCGCCGGCTCGCGCGTGAGCATGCCGATCGTGTTCACCAGCACCCTCGGCGTGCGCACCCTGGAGCACGAGAGCGACGAGCTGGACGAGCTCGGCGAGGAAGTGTTCGGCGTCAGCCAGACCTCGCAGGTCTGGCTCGACCATCAGGTGATGGAATGGAAGGGCCAGTTGCGATTCAACTGGGACGCGGTCGACGCGCTGTTCCCGGAGGGCATGATCCAGGACATGTTCGACACTTACTGCGCGCTGATCGAGCGCCTGGTGGACGAGGACGCGCTGTGGCAGGCCGACATCGGCGAGCAATTGCTGCCGGCGCACCACGCGGCGCTGTTCGATCGGGTCAACGCCACCGCGGTCGACAACGGCATCGACCTGCTGCATCGCCAGTTCGAGCGGCAGGCGCTGGCGACGCCGCAGTTGACGGCGCTGATCGCCGACGGTCGCACGCTCAGCTACGAAGAACTGCTGCGTCGCGCGCAAGGGCTGGGCGCTGAGCTGCGCGAGGCCGGGGTCGACCGCGCCGGGCTGGTCGCGATCTTCCTTGAAAAGGGCTGGGAGCAGATCGTCGCGGTGATGGGCATCCTTACCGCAGGCGGCGCCTATCTGCCGGTCGATCCCGCGTTGCCGGACGAACGCGTGGCCTACCTGCTGGAAAGCAGCGGCGTGAAGGTGGTGGCCAGTGCGGCCGCGCACCTGCCGCGTCTGGCCGCGCTGGCGCCGCACTGCCGGCTGCTGGACGTGCAGACCGCGGCGCTGGCGCCTGCGGGTGCGCCGCTGCTGGAGCCGGTGCAGTCGCTGGACGATCTGGCCTACGTGATCTACACCTCCGGTTCGACCGGCAAGCCCAAGGGCGTGATGGTGCCGCATCGCGGCGCGGCCAACACCGTGGCCGACATCAACCGTCGTCTGGCGCTGAGCGCCGAAGATCGGGTTTTCGCGCTGTCGGCGCTGAACTTCGACCTGTCGGTGTACGACATCTTCGGCACCCTCTGCCGCGGCGCCGCGCTGGTGATGCCGCGTCCGCAGGATCTGCGCGACCCGGCGCGCTGGAGCGAGCTGGTGCAGACGCACCGGATCAGCGTGTGGAACTCGGTGCCGGCGCTGATGCAGATCCTGGTCGATCACTGCGCCGATACCGGCGTGGTGCTGGACCCGGCGCTGCGGGCGGTGGTGCTCAGCGGCGACTGGATCCCGCCGGCGCTGCCCGAACGCATGGCCGCGCTGTGGCCGCAGACGGCGGTGCTGGGCGCCGGCGGTCCGACCGAATGCTCGATCTGGTCGGCCTGCCACCCGGTCCAGCCGGAAGACTGGCGCAAGGACAGCATCCCCTACGGCAAACCGCTGGAAAACCAGCAGATCCACATTCTCGACGAACGTCGTCGCACGTGTCCGATCTGGGTGCCGGGCGAGCTGTACGTCGCCGGCGACGGGCTGGCGCTGGGCTATCTGGGCGACCGCGAAAAGACCGATGCGCTGTTCGTGCACCATCCGGTGACCGGCCAGCGTCTGTACAAGTCGGGCGACCTGGGCCGCTACACGCCGTCGGGCGACATCGAATTCCTCGGACGCAACGACTTCCAGGTCAAGGTCAACGGCTATCGTGTCGAGCTGGGCGAGGTCGAAGCCGCGCTGAAGCAGTGCGGCGAGTTCAAGGAGGTCGTGGTCGTCGCCGCGCAGGAACCGGGCCGCAAGAACAGGAGCCGTCTGGTCGCCTATCTGGTCGGGCACGGTGCGGCGCCGGACGCAGCGACCGCGGAGGCGCCGGCGGTATCGGCCGAGACCGTCGATCCCATCCAGGCGCAACTGGTCGAATTCAAGCTGACCAAGCCGGGTCTGCGCCGCACCCGCGACGGCGAAACCATGCTGCCGCTGCCGGCGACGGCGCGGGATGCCGCCGCGTGGCGCCTGCGCCGCAGCTTCCGCGAGTACCTGGGCGATACCCTCACCCTGGGGCGTCTGGCCGAGGTCCTGCAGAACCTGTCGGAACTGCAGAACGAGGACATGCCGCTGCCCAAGTATCGCTACGCCTCTGCCGGCAGCCTGCATGCGGTGCAGGTGTACCTGTACGTCAAGCCGGGCCGGATCGAAGGCCTGGAGGGCGGCTATTACTACTACCAGCCCGAACAGCACGCGCTGGTGCGGCTGGCCGGCGAGGAGCCGCTGACCGTCGCGCAGTACGGCGTCGGCGAGAATCCGCTGGTGTTCGATCGCGCCGCGTTCTCGCTGTTCTTCGTCGGCGAACGCAACGCGATCGTGCCGGTGTACGGCGAGGAGACCGGCGATCGCTTCCTGCACGTGGAAGCCGGCTACATGGCGCAGTTGCTGATGGAGTGCTCGCCCGCGCAGCGCGTGGGCCTGTGCCCGATCGGTTACCTCGGCGACGACCTGCCGCGCCTGCTCGGCCTGCAGTCCAGCCAGATGATCGTCCACAGCCTGGTCGGCGGCAGCGTGTCCCAGGAACAGCTCGACAACTGGGGTGCGCGTCCGCCGGCGCGCGGGCCGGCCGCTGCGGTCGACAACGACGCCCTGCGCGAACGTCTGCGCACGATGGTGCCCGAGTACATGGTGCCGGCGGCGTTCGTGCGCCTGGACAAGCTGCCGCTCACCGCGAACGGAAAGGTCGATCGCCGCGCGCTGTCGGAAGTGGTCGAGGCCGAGAAGCCGGTGCGCAGCGTGGTGCCGCCGCGCAACGAGGTCGAAGGCCAGTTGCTGAGGATCTGGCAGGAAGCGCTGGGTGTGGCCGAGATCGGCGTGGAAGACAATTTCTTCGAACTCGGCGGCGACTCGGTGCTGATCGTGCGCATGCACAAGCAGCTCAAGGCGCTGTACGGCGAACGGATCTCCGTGGTCGACCTGTTCCGCTATCCGAAGATCGCCGCGCTCGCCGCATATCTGGCGGAGACGCCCGCCGCCGCCGAGTCCGCGCCCGCTGCCGCTGCCGCAGCCGCGAATGAGGCGGCGCAGGTCGACCGCCGCAAGGCCGCGATGCAGCGTCAGCGCCAGTTGGCGATGAACGGAGCCGACTCGTGAGCCTGACGATGGACGAAGAAGCGCCGTTCCAGAGCGTGGCCATCATCGGCATGGCCGGGCGCTTTCCGGGCGCGGCCGATGTCGATGCGTTCTGGGCCAATCTGGCCGCGGGCGTGGAGTCGATCCGGCACTTCGACGAGGCGGCGCTGATCGCCGCCGGCGTGCCGGAGGAACTGCGCCGGCATCCCGCCTACGTCGCCGCGGGCGCGCGCCTGCCACAGGCGGAAGATTTCGATCCCGAGTTCTTCGACATGACCCCGCGCGAGGCCGAGATCACCGATCCGCAGCATCGCGTGCTGCTGGAGACGGCGGCCGAAGCGCTGCAGAGCGCCGGTTACGTCGCCGGCCGTCATCCCGGCGCGATCGCGATCTACGCCGGCGTCGGCCTCAACACCTACCTGCTGCACAACCTGCTGCCGCGGACCGATCTGCTGCGCACGCTGGGCATGCACCAGCTCCTGCTGGGCAACGACAAGTGCTACGCCACGTCCCGGATCGCCTACAAACTGAACCTGACCGGCCAGTGCGTGAGCGTCGACACCGCCTGCTCGTCGGGTCTGGTCGCGGTGACGATGGCGTATCGCAGCCTGATCTCGTTCGAATGCGACATGGCCCTGGCCGGCGGCGCCAAGGTCAACGCCACCGATTGCGGCTACCTCTACGAACCGGGCAGCATCAATTCCTCCGACGGGCATTGCCGTCCGTTCGATGCGCAGGCCAATGGCACCGTATTCGGCAGCGGCGTGGGCATGGTCGTGCTCAAGCGCCTGGAGGACGCCCTGCGCGACCGCGACGATGTGCTCGCGGTGATCCGCGGCGCCGCCACCAACAACGACGGCTCGGCCAAGGTCGGCTTCACCGCGCCCAGCGTGAACCGTCAGCGCGACGTGATCCGTCAGGCGCTGGCCTTCGCCGAAGTGCCGCCGGAATCGATCGGTTACGTCGAGGCGCACGGCACCGGCACCCGCCTGGGCGATCCGATCGAGATCGCCGCGCTGTCGGAAGCGTTCGCCCGCGCTCCGGGCCGCGCCCCGTGCGCGATCGGTTCGGCCAAGGGCAACATCGGTCATCTCGAATCGGCGGCCGGCGTCGCCGGACTGATCAAGACCGTGCAGGCGCTGCGTCACCGCCAACTGCCGCCGAGCCTGCATTTCGCCGTGCCCAATCCGGCGATCGACTTCGCCGGCGGCGGTTTCGAAGTGAATACGCGACTGCGGCCGTGGCCGCAGACCGAAGTGCCGCGCCGCGCCGGGGTCAGTTCCTTCGGTCTGGGCGGTACCAATGCGCACGTGATCCTGGAGGAGGCGCCGCCGGTCGCGCCGACCGTGGACGACGGCCCGCAGTTGCTGCTGTGGTCGGCGCGCAATGCCGAGACGCTGGCGCGTGCGACCGCGCGTCTGCAGGCGCGGTTGGGCGACGATGGCGCGCCCGCGCTGGCCGATGCCGCCTACACCCTGGCCTGCGGCCGCGAGCATTTCGCCGAACGTCGTTACCTGGTCGCCGATTCCGCCGCGCAGGCCGCGGCACTGCTGGATCGGTCCGCCTTCGCCGGTGCGACGGTCATGAACGGCGACGGCCGCCGCCTGCGCGTGGCGTTCGTCTTCCCGGGGCAGGGCGTGCAGCAGCCGGGCATGGTCGCCGATCTGTATCGCGCCCATCCGGTGTACCGCGAGGCGATCGACGCCTGCTGCGCGATCGTGCAGCGCGCGGCCGGCCTCGACCTGCGACCGCTGCTGCTGGACCGCAGCGCCGCGGCCGACGCGCTGGATCGCACCGCGCTCGCGCAGCCGGCGATCTTCGTCGCGAGCTACGCGATGGCGCGGCTGTGGCAGCGCTGGGGCGTGCAGCCCGATCTGCTGCTGGGTCACAGCCTGGGCGAATACGTCGCCGCCTGCATCGCCGGCGTATTCACGCTGGAGGATGCGCTGTCGATGGTGGTCGCGCGCGCCCGTCTGATGGACGCGCTGCCGACCGGGGCGATGGCCGCGCTCTCGTTGTCCGAGGCGCAGACGCGGGCGTTGCTGCTCGATCCGGCCTGTACCGGTGCCGAGATCGCCGCGGCCAACGGCCCCGCGGCGACGGTGGTGTCCGGTCCGCACGCGGCGATCGACGCCTGTCTGGCCGCGGCCCGCGCGCAGGGCCACGACGGCCGGATCCTGCGCACCTCGCACGCTTTCCATTCGTCCATGCTGGAGCCGATCCTGGAACGTTGCGCCGCAGCCTTCGCCGGCGTGCGCATGACCGCGCCGACCTTGCCAGTCATCTCCTGCCTCACCGGCGCGCTCGCCGATCCGGCGCGGCTCGCCACGCCAGCCTACTGGGTCGAACAGATGCGCCGGCCGGTGCGTTTCGCCGATGTCGTGCAGACCGCGCTGGGCCAACCGGTCGATGTCTTCATCGATCTGGGTCCGGCCACGGCCGCCGCGGGTCTGGTGATGGCCAATCTCGGCGACACGCGCGCCGCGGTGCTGTCGGCGACGCCGGCGCACGCCGACCCGACCGACGGCGTCACCGCTGCGCTGCGTGCGCTGGGCGGACTGTGGGCGCGCGGCGCGGAGTTGCCGTGGTCGGCGTTCTACGCCGATCGCCCGGGCCGTCGGGTGCAGATGCCGCTGTATCCGTTCCAGCGCCGCCGCTGCTGGGTCGATCCGCCCGAGGTCGCCGACGCGCCGGCCGCGACGGTCGCGGCGGCTGTTGCGGTCGCCGACGCTCCCGGAACGCTGGGCCTAAACCGACTCGACGAAAACCAGTCCAACGAAAACCGGTCCGACGAAAACCGGTTCGACGAAAACCAGCGCGTCGTCGCCGCGGTCTGGGAGGAACTGCTGGGCGTGCGCGGCATCGGCCTGCACGACAGCTTCTTCGCGCTGGGTGGACAGTCGCTGCTCGCCACGCGGGTGATGTCGCGACTGCACGAAATCACCGGCGTGGAACTGCCGGTGGAGACGATCTTCGCCCAGCCTACGATCGCGGGTGTGGCCGACGCGCTGTTCGAACGGCGTCTGGCGCAGACCGATCCGGAAGAGCTGGAACGGCTGTTGGCCGAGCTGTGATCCGCACCACAGAGAGAGTCCCGACGTGAACGACCTGCAGCGAAAACTGGCGGCCCTGTCCCCCCGGCAGCGCGATGCGCTGATGGCGAAGCTCGGCCTGGCGTCCGCGCCCGCGACGCCCGCGTCCGCGGCGTCCGCCGCGCCGGCGTCTGCGCAGGAAGCGCCACAGGAACCCGGTCCGCTTTCGCCGGCGCAGCAGCGGATGTGGCTGTTCGAGAAGATCGAGGGCAGCGCCAGCGCCTACAACATCGCTTCGGTGCTGCGCGTGCGCGGCGCGCTGGACGTGGACGCGCTGCAGCATGCGATCAACGCGCTCGTGCGCCGGCACGAAGTGCTGCGCACCACGTTCGAAGAGGTCGACGGCGAACCGCGCGCGCGGATCGCGTCCGAAGCCGGCATCACGGTCGAACGCGCCGCCTTCGACGCCGATCCGGCGCAGGACTTCGACGACCGGCTGCGGCGCGCGATCGACGCGCACGTGGCGGTGGAATTCGATCTTGCCCGCGGCCCGCTGCTGCGGGTCGCGACCGTGGCGCTCGGCGCCGACGAACACCTCATCATCGCGGTGATCCATCACATCCTCGCCGATGGCTGGTCGTTGCGTCTGATCGAGCGCGAGCTGAGCCAGGCCTACGCCGATGCGCTGGCCGCTCGCTCCGCGCCGGCGGCGGCCGCACCTGTGCAGGCCGCGACAGTGCAGTACCGCGATTACGTCGCCTGGCAGCGCGACTGGCTGCGCAGCGCCGGTCCGCGCCAGCTCGCGTACTGGACCGCGGCGCTCGACGGCGCGCCGGCCTGCTGGCCGATGCCGACCCTGCAGCCGCGGGAGGCCGCACGCGACCTGTCCGCCGATTCGGCGATCCTGAGCCTGTCGGCCGCGCTGTGCGCGCGTGTGCATGCCCTGGCGCAGGCCGAACAGGCCAGCGCCTTCATGGTCCTGGCCGCCGCCTTCAAGGTAGTGCTGGCGCGGCTGTCCGGCAGCGACGACCTGAGTTTCGGCACGCCGGTGGCGAACCGCCGCGAGGCGCGCTTCGACCCGGTGGTCGGCCTGTTCTCGAACACCGTGGTGTTGCGCTCGCAGGTCCGGCCCGGCCCGTTCCGCGACTACCTGCAGCAGGTCCGTCGCGCCGCGCTGGACGCGTTCTCGCATCAGGATCTGCCGTTCGAACAGGTGGTCGATGCGTTGCGGCCGGAGCGTTCGGCCGCGCATCCGCCGCTGTTCCAGGTGCTGTTCGCGCTGCAGTCGACCGACAGCAGCGAACTGGTGCTGCCGGGGCTGTCGGTGCGGCCCGTGCACCTGCCGCGGCGGGCGAGCGAATTCGATCTGATCTTCGAGTTCTTTCTCGGCCCCGACGACAACCATGCGGTGCTGACCTGGCGTACCGCGCTGTATCCGGCCGCGATGATCCGGCGCCTGCAGACCGCCTTCGTGGAGGTGCTGGAACGGGTCGTCGCCGATCCGGACGTGCGCATCGACGCCCTGCAGGCCGGGTTGGCCGCAGCGCCGGCCGTGGCGCCGGCGCAGGACGCGGCCGCTTTCCTCTCCGAGTACCTGCCGCTGGAGGCCGACGATCGCGTGCTGTCGTCCGCGACGCTGGCGGAAGACACGCTGCGCGCGCTCGCCGGCTGGGCGCACGCGGCCGGCGCCGCGTCCGCGCAGGCGCAGATCGACCCGGACGCATTGCGCAGGCACGCGCCCACGATGCTGGCGCTGGCGCCGCACGAGTGGCGGCAGGTCCAGATCTCGGCGATGCGCGACCCCGGCCTGCTCGAAGGCTGCCGCGGCGTGCTGCTGCACGGCGACGATCCGGCGCGCCCCGCCGCGGTCGCCGGTCCGGCGCTCTGGCAATGCTGGGGCATCCCCGCTTCCGACGGCCCGTGTCTGCTACGCCGCGTCGATGCCGACTCCGACATCGTCCGTCACCGCGGCGCTTTCGCCTGTGTCAATGCGCAGGGCGAGGCGCTGCCGTCGGAAGCGACGGGAGAACTGCGCCTGATCATCGACGATGTGGCGCACGCCACCGGTCTGCGCGGCCGCCTCACCGCCGCGGGCCTGTGCGTCGACGGGTTCGTCGCGCGCCACGGCTGGGTCGAAGGCTGCATGCTGGACACGGACGCGATCGAGGACGCCCTGCAGCGGTTGCCGGGCGTGGCCGCTGCAGCGGTCGTGCCGCGTCAGGATCGCGACGGCGTGTGGCGTCTGGTCGGCCATGTCGTCCCCGCGCACAGGTTGCCGCCGCGTGCATTCGAGTCGCTGGTGCGCGAACACGGCGGCGTGCTCGCGCCGCTGGTCCGCACGGTCTGCGTCAGCCGTCTGCCGCGCCTGCGCGACGGTCGCCTCGACCTGGAGGCGCTGGCCGCGCTGCCGGTGCTCGATGCCGACACCCTGGACACCGTCGCGCGCGCGCTCGATTGCGCGCCCGCGCAATTGGAGCCGGTCTGGAGCGAGCCGCCGGCGCCGCCGCCGCTCGCCATCGTGCGGCCCGTGCCGCGTGCGCAGACCGTCGCCACGACCGCCGCCGACGGTACGCCCGCGCTGGCCGTCGGCGAGGCGCTGCGGACGCCGCATGCCGCCTTCTCGCTGGTCGACGTCCTGCGCCGTGCGGCGCAGGCCCATGGCGAGCACGGTATCACCTATCTCGACGACGCCAGCGGCGAGGGCCCGACCCAACGCTACGTCGATCTGCTCGACGCGGCCGCGCGCGCGCTCGCCGGCCTGCGTGCCGCCGGTCTGCGTCCCGGCCAGCGCGTGCTGCTGCAGTTCGCCAGCAACCGTCAGTTGCTGACCGCGTTCTGGGCCTGCGTGCTGGGCGGGGCGCAGCCGATTCCTGTGGCGCTGCCGAAGACCGCCGACGCGCAGGACAAGGATCTGACCAAGATCACCAACGCCTGGCCCGCGCTCGATGTGGCCTGGGTGCTGACCAGCCGCGATCACGACGCCGAAACCGCGCGTCTGGCGCAGGCGCTGGGGCTGTCGGCGCTGCCGGCGCTCGCGATCGAAGCCCTGCTCGAACATGCGCCCGCGGGCGACTGGCACAGCCCCGATCCGGACGATGTCGCCCTGCTGTTGCTCACTTCCGGCAGCACCGGTCTGCCCAAGGCGGTGCGCCAGTCGCATCGCGCGCTGGTCAGCCGTTCGGCGGCCACCGCACAGCGCTTCGGCTTCGACCATCGCATGGTGTCGCTCAACTGGATGCCGCTGGACCACGTCGGCGGGCTGGTGATGTATCACCTGCTCGACGTCTATCTGGGCGCGCGCCAGTTCCATTGCGCCACCCAGGTGGTGCTGGAACAGCCGCTGCGCTGGATCGAGTGGATGAGTCGCTACCGCGTGACCAACACCTGGGCGCCGAACTTCGCCTACGCGGTCGTCAACGAGCTGCTGGCCCAGGCCGGCCCGCAGGACTGGGATCTGCGCGAGCTCGACTTCATCCTCAACGGCGGCGAATCGATCGTGCCGCGCACGGCCCGCGCCTTCCTCCGCGCGTTGGCGCCCTACGGCCTGCGCCCGAACGCGATGAAGCCGGCCTGGGGCATGTCCGAGACCTGCTCGGGCGTGACCTTCAACGACCGTTTCGACCTCGACAACAGCGCCGACGAGGACAGCTTCGTCGTCGTCGGCGCGCCGATTCCCGGCGTATCGATCCGGATCGTCGACGCCCACGACCGCCCGGTGGCGGAAGGCTGCGACGGTCGCCTGCAGTTGAGCGGCCCCTCGGTCACCAGCGGCTATCACAACAATCCCGAGGCCACTCGCGACGCCTTCACCACCGATGGCTGGTACATCACCGGCGACCTGGCGGTGCTGCGCGACGGCCAACTGACCATCACCGGCCGCGAGAAGGATCTGATCATCGTCAACGGCCTCAACTACTACGGCCACGAGATCGAGCAGGTGGTGGAGTCGGTGCCCGACGTGCTGGAAGCCCACGTCGCGGCCTGCGGCGTGCGCCGGCGCGGCGACAACACCGACCGCCTGGCGGTGTTCTACTGCGCGCACGAGCGCGCGCGCGACAACGAGTCGCTGCGTGCGCGGATCGCGCGCGCGGTGCTGGCGCGGATCGGCATCCCGGTCAGCTATCTGATCGAGATGACGGCCGAGGAATTGCCGCGCACTTCGATCGGCAAGATCCAGCGGCCGCAACTGGCGCAGCGCTTCAACCAGGGCGAGTTCGACGCCCGTCTCGCCGCGCGCGACGGCGACGGCCTGCCGGCCTGGTTCTTCGAGCCGACCTGGCGTCCGTTGCCGGCGACCGGTCGCGCCGTGCGCGAAACCGGGGTCGTGCTGATCGCCGGCGACGGCGCGGAGATCGCCGAACTGGCGGCGGAACTCGCAGCGCGGTTCGCGCGCGCGGTCGTGGTCCGTCGGGGCGCGTCGCTCCGGCGCGAAGGCGAGGACGCGTTCGTCGCCGACACCCACCGGCCGGAACAGCTCGCGCAGGTGCTGCGGACGCTGCAGCAGGAAGACGCGCGCCACTGGCGTCTGGTGCTGCAGGTCGCGGGCGGCGGTCAGGCCGGCCTCGACGCGCTGCACGCGCGCTGGACGGACGTGCAGACGCAGACCCTGTCCGCTCTGCTGGCGGTGACCCAAGCGGTGATCGAGGCCAGCGACCATGTCGCCGCCCACTTCGCCGCACTGGACGTGATCAGCGAGCGGGCCTTCGCCCTGCGCCCGGGCGAATCCTCGGACCCGGCGCTCGGCGCGCTGCCGGGGCTGCTGCGTTCGATCGCGCAGGAATTGCCCGCGCTGCGTTGCCGCCAGATCGATCTGGACAGTCGCACGCCGGCGATGGCGGCACGGGCGGCGGCGGAGATCGCCGCGCTGTCCGAACACGACACCGTCGCGCTCCGCGACGGCCGCCGTCATGTCCGCGGCCTGCGCGTCGCGACGACGGCGACGCCGACGCCCAGCGTGCTCGAGGACGACGGCCTGTGCGTGGTCACCGGCGGCCTCGGCGGTATCGGTCAGGCCCTGTGCGAGTGGCTGTTGCGCCACAGCGGCCAGCATCTGCTGGTGCTGGGCCGCAGCGCGCCGGACGCCGATCCCGAGCGGCAGCCGGCGCACGCGCGTCTGCGCGCGACCTGGGGCGCGCGCTTCGCCTACGCGGTGCAGGATGTCTGCGACCTCGAGGGTCTGCAGCGCCTGCTGCGCACGCACGAACAGACCCTGGGCCTGCCGCTGCGTCGGGTCTGGCATCTGGCCGGCAGCCTGCACGAGCGCACGCTCGCCGAGGAAACCCCGGCCGGTCTGCTGCAGGCCCTTCACGCCAAAGGGCTGGGCGCGCTCGTGCTGCACGTATCGCTGCGGGCGCGGCCGGAGGTCGAGATCGTGCACTTCGGCTCGGTCAACGGCTTCTTCGGCGGCGTCGGTGTGGCCGGCTATGCCGCGGCCAACAGTCTGCTCGATGCGCTCACCGCGCACCGCCGCGCCGAAGGCGGCGCCTGCCGCTGCGTGCACTGGAGCATGTGGGACGAGATCGGCATGAGCCGCGGCTACGGCCGCCAGGCGCTGGTGGCGGCGCGCGGTTACGCGCTGCTCGATCGCGAGCGCGGCCTGGACAGCCTGCTGCCGGCGCTGGCCGCCGCAGGCGGCACCGCGCTGGTCGGTCTGGAACCGGGCAACCCCAACACCGCCCGCCACCTCGACGGCGCGCCGATCGGTTACTGGCGTCTGCGCCCGGATGCGGCGCATGCGGCCGCGCCGCCCGAACTGCGCGACGCGTTCGGCGCGCGTCTGGCGTGGGCCTCGGATGCCGGTGCGGCGACGTCCGCGACCGCCGCCGATGCCGGTGCGATGAGTCCGCTGGAACAGCAGTTGGCCGCGATCTGGCAGGACGTGCTGCGCACGCCGACGGTCGGCCCGCAGGCCAATTTCTTCGAACTCGGCGGCGATTCGATCATGGCGATCCAGGTGGTCGCGCGCGCCAACAAGGCGGGCATCGCGATCGCGCCGCGCGCGGTGTTCGAATGTCAGACCCTGCGCGAGCTGGCGCAGTCGGCCGGCGAGGCGGGTGCGGACGACGCCGATGCGCCGTTGCGTCTGGGCGAGGTGCCGCTGGGCCCGGTCCAGCGCTGGTTCTTCGATCAGACGCTGGAAGATCCGGCGCACATGAATCAGTCCGCGCTGTTGCGTCTGCGCGAGCGCGTCGAACCGGCGCTGCTGGGGCAGGCGCTCGCCGCCCTGACCCGGCAGCACGAGCAACTGCGCGCGCGCTTCCCCGGCGATGGCGACGCGCTGCGGCAGGTCCTGATCGAGGACACCGAGGTGCCGCTGGACGTGGTGGCGCTGGAGGACGCCGATCCGGCAGACCGTGCCCGGGCGCTGGCCGCCCACTGCGACCGTCTGCAGGCGGGGCTCGATCTGGCCCGCGGACCGTTGGTGCGCGCCGGCTATTTCCTCGGCCCCGATGCGGGCGACGACCGCCTGCTGCTGGTCGTACACCATCTGGTGATCGACGGCGTGTCGTGGCGGATCCTGCTCGACGATCTGGAAAACGCGCTGGAACAACTCCAGCGCGGGCAAGCGCCGCGGCTGGGCCGCCGCGGCTGCGCCTACGGCGAATGGGCGGCGCAGGCGGTTCGCGCGGCGCAACAGCTCGATCCGGCGACGATCGAGCACTGGCAGCGCACCTGCGCGGAACCGACCGCGCTGCCCGCACCCGACCGGGATGTGCCCGATCTGCGCGGCGACGAGACCTCGCTGGAGGTGTCGCTGGCGCCGCAGGTCGCCCAGGCGCTGCTGCAGCGTCTGCCGTCGGCATGGAACCTGGGCATCAACGATCTGCTGCTGGCCGCCCTGCATCAGGCCTGGCAGCAATGGAGCGGAAGCCCGCGTCTGCTGTTGACGCTGGAAGGTCACGGTCGCGGCGCCGCCGCTGCCGAATTGGACCTCTCGCGCACCGTCGGCTGGTTCACCGCGATCTATCCGGTGGCGCTGGACTGCGACGCCGCGGCGCCGCTGCAGACGCGGGCGCGCCGGATGCAGACCTGCCTGGCGCAGGTGCCCGGCGAAGGCGCTTCCTGGCTCGCATTGCGCCACGGCGGCGATCCGGCCGCGCGCGCAGCGCTCGCCGGATGCCATGTCCCGCGCATCAGTTTCAACTACCTCGGCCGTTTCGATGTCGACGACGGGCGCCTGCTCGCGTTCGCCGGCGAGTCGCCCGGTGCGCAGATCTCGCCGCGACAGCAGCGTCTGCACGAGATCGACGTGGTCGGTGCGGTGGTCGAGGACACCTTGCGTTTCTCGTTCGTGTTCAGCGGCGCGCGCTACGCGCGCGAGCGCATCCAGCCCTTCGCGCAGGCCTTCGCCGATGCGCTGCACGCACTGGCGCACGAGGCCGAAGCGCCCGGCACGCGTCTGGGCTCCGGCGTGGATGCGGACGCGTTGCGCGCCGCGCTGCGCGGGCGCGGCATCGCGCCGGAACGGGTCGAAGCCGCGCTGCGCACCACCCCGACCCAGACCGGTCTGATCTACGAGTCGGAGGTCAGCGGCGTCGAAGGCACCTACGTTTCGCAGCTCGTGAACGAATTGGTCGGACCGCTCGACACCGCCGCGCTGCGTCAGGCCTGGCAGGACGTGGTGCAGCGCCACGGCGTGTACCGCAGCGCGTTCCTGCCTTCGCGCCAGGGCCATTATCTGCAGGTGGTGCTCGATGCGGTCGCGCTGCCGTGGACCGCGCTGGACTGGTCCGATCTGCCGGTCGAGGTGCAGGAGCGCCGCTTCGAGGACCTGCTCGCCCAGGACGGTGCGCGCAGTTTCGTGCTGGCGCGCGCGCCGGCGCTGCGGCTGCATCTGATCCGGATGGCGCCGGACCGCCACCGCATGCTCATCAGCGAGCATCACTGCGTCTCCGACGGCTGGTCGCGCGGGCTGGTGCTGGCCGAAGTGGCGGCGCTGTACCGTCAACACGCGCTCGGCCGCGATGCGGCGTTGCCGGTGCCGGTGTCCTTCGAGCGCCATGTCGCCTGGCTGGAGCGTTTCGACCGCGCCGCCGCCGGGCGTTACTGGCGCGAACATCTGCACGGCGCGTCGCCGATGCCCGCCTACGCCGGACAGCGCACGGCGTCCGACGACCGCCGGGCGCCGGGCACCGCCCGCAGCAGTGTCCGGCTGCCGGCCGCGGCCACCGCCGCGCTGGTGCAGGCCGCGCGTGCGCGCCGGGTGATGCTCGGTGCGCTGGTGCAGGCGGCATGGGCGCTGACGATGGCGGCATGGACTGGCCGCAGCGACGTCAACTTCCTCACCACCCACGCCGGGCGCCCGCCCGCGCTGGAGGGCGTGGAGCGCATCGTCGGGCCGATGATCTGCACCGTGCCGGTGCGCGTCGATCTGGGCGCGCAGGGCTCGCTGCTGGACGCCGCGCGCCGTTTCCAGTCGCTGCAGGCCGATCGCAACGAACAGGGCTATCTGCCGTTGGCCGAAGCCTGCGCCGGTTTCGCGCCGGACGCGACGCGGGCGAAGTTCGACACCCTGTTCGTGTTCGAGAATTTCCCCTTGACCGTGCCCGAAGCCAAGCCGGGGGAACTGCAGGTGGCCTGGGTGCGCAGCCTGGACCGCTCCGACCTGCCGCTGTCGATCATGGCCGTGCCGGGAGAAGCGCTGGAGGTCGTCTTCTACTATCGCGACGACCTGTTCGACGAGGCCACGATCGATGCGATCGCCGCCAGCTTCCTGCGCGTGCTGACGCTGGCCGCGCAGCAGCCGGAAGCGAGCCCCGACCCCGCGGTCTGGCTGGACGCGGACACGCGGTCGCACATCGCCCGCGGCCTGGCCGAACGCGAGGCGCAGGCGGCGATGCGGGTCGAGCGCAGCGAGCCGGCGTCGACCTGCACGACGTTCTGAGACAACGGATACGACGCGGACGCGCCCGGCGCGTGTCCGCAGACTTTGGACAGTGGGGCGGCCGCGGCCGCTCCGGGAGTGGAATGGAATGTCGATGGAACTGATGGTGGCGGCGCGGCGTCAGGGCGTGCTGGTGTACGTGGCGGCGGGACAGCTCAAGGCGCGGGCCATCGGCGGCGCGCTGACGCCCGCGCTGCGCGAGGCGATCGGCGCGGCCAAGGCGATGTTGCTGGAAACGCTGCCGCAGACCCAGCCCGACTGGCTGGACGACGCCGAGCTGCAGGCCCAGGAGGCCTTCTGGCGCGAGCACCTGGCCGATGCCCCGCGGATGCACGCGCTGCCGCTGGATCGTCCGCGCCCGGCCGCCGACCGCCGCGAGACGTCGGCTGCGGCTTCGACCGCGGTTTCGACCATGACCGATCTGGCCGACGCGCCGCTGCTCGCGGCGCTCGATCGGCTCGCCGTGCAGTGGGGCGTCGAGCGTCACGTGCTGCTGCACGCCGCTTTCGCGGCGCTGCTGCAGCGCTGGAGCGATGCGACGCCGGTGCTCGTGGGCGGCGGCCTGCCGGTGTCGGCGCAGCCGGCCGAGCGCCTGCGCGGAGAGACGCTGCGCGAAACCATGCCGGTTCTGCTCGAGATCGACCCGCAGGCGCCGTTCGCCCGACTCGCGCAGGACTGCCGCGAGGCGCTGCACGCGGCGCACCGTCACGCCGACCTGCCGCTGGCGCTGATCCAGGACCTGCTCGAACTCGAGCGCGCCGGCGAAGCGCCGGCGCTGCCGCAACTGCTGTTCCTGCCGGAAGATTTCGACGACGGCCTGCTGCCCGTGCGTTTCGATCTGGCCTTCGCTCCGCGCGCCGTGGACGACGGGCTGCGGCTGGAAGTGCGCTACGACGCGACCGTGTTCGACGCGGCCACGCCGGTCGCGCTGGCGCAAGCCTATGCCACGCTGCTGGCCGCGCTTGTGCGCGCGCCCGACGCCGCGGTCGGCGCGCTGGATCCGCTCGCCGCCGCGGACGCAGGGCGTCAACTCGAATGGAACGCCACCGCCGTCGCGTTCGATCGCGAGCTCTGCCTGCACACGCTGATCGCGCGCCACGCCGCCGCCACGCCGGACGCGATCGCGGTGCGCAGCGACACGCATGCGCTGAGCTACCGCGAACTGCAAGCGCTCGCCGACCGTTTCGCCGCGCGCCTGAGCGCGCAGGGCGTGGGTCCGGGTTCGGTGGTCGCGGTCTGCGGCCCGCGCACGCCGGAACTGATGGCCGGTTTCCTCGGCGTGCTGATCGCCGGCGGCGCCTATCTGCCGATCGATCCGGCGATGCCGCAGGCGCGGATCGCGCACATCCTGCAGGACAGCGGCGCGCGTGCGCTGCTGACCACGTCGGCGCTGGCCTCGCGCTGGGACGATACGGGTCTGCCGCGTATCCTGCTCGACGCGGACGACGATACCCAGCCGGTCGCGCCGCCCGCACCGGAGCACGCCGCGACCGCCGACGATCTGGCCTATCTGATCTACACCTCCGGCTCCACCGGCACACCCAAGGGTGTGGCGCTGGAACACCGCGGCGCGGTCAATCTGCTCGCCAACCAGCAGGCGCTGTTCGGCGTCGACCGCGACAGCCGCGTGCTGCAGTTCGCCTCGATCGGCTTCGACGCGGCGACCTGGGAATGGATCATGGCGCTCGGCGCCGGCGCGACCCTGTGCCTGTGTCCCGATGACATCCGCGCCTCGGCCGAGGATCTGGCCGAGTATCTGGTCGCACGACGCATCACCCACGCCACCTTGCCTCCGGCGCTGGTGGCGCACATGGACCCGCGCCGCGATTACGCCCTGCGCGCGCTGGTGGTGGCCGGCGAAGCCTGCCCGGACGTGGTGCGCGATGTCTGGGCCGCGGCGTGGCCGCTCTACAACGCCTACGGCCCGTCGGAAACCACCGTCTGCGCGACGGTCGAACGCCTGCGCCCGGGCGAGGCGATCACCATCGGCCGTCCGCTGCGCAACCTCCAGGTCTGGGTCCTCGATGTGCGCGGCCGGCCGCTGCCGGCGGGGGCGATCGGCGAGCTCGCGATCGGCGGGGTCGCGCTCGCCCGCGGTTACGTCGGCAAGCCGGCGTTGACCGCGCAGCGCTTCATCGACGCCGAACTGCCGGACGGCCGCCGCAGCCGTCTGTACCGCACGGGCGACCGCGCGCGCCTGCTCGCCGACGGCCGCGTACAGTTCCTCGGCCGCATCGACGACCAGATCAAGCTGCGCGGGCTGCGGATCGAGCTCGGCGAGATCGAAGCGGTGCTGCAGGCGCAGCCGGAAGTGGCGCAGGCGGTGGTCGCCGTACGCGCCGGCGAACGCGGCGCGAGTCTGGCTGCGTATGCGGTGCCGGCCGCGACGGTCGCGGCCGAGGCGCGCGATGCGCTGGCGCCGACGCTGCTGGCGCGCCTGCGCGAACGCCTGCCCGATTACATGGTCCCGGCGTCGCTGCTGCCGGTCGAGGCCTTTCCGCTCAATCGCAACGGCAAGATCGACAAGCCGGCGCTGCTGGCGCTGGATGCTGCCGGTGCGGTCGAGAAGGACGACGCGCCGCGCACCGAAGTCGAACGCGTGCTGACCGCGCTGTGGGCCGAACTGTTGCAACTGCCGCGGGTGGGCATCCACGACAACTTCTTCGCCATCGGCGGCGACTCGATCCTCAGCATCCAGGCGGTGGCGCGCGCCAACCAGGCCGGGATCGCGATGACCACCCGCCAGATCCACGAACATCTGACCATCGCCGCGCTCGCGGCCCAGTGCGCGCCGACGCTGTCGACCGATGACGCCGCCGAGGTCGTCGGCGAATCGCCGTTGCTGCCGATCCAGCGCCGCTACCTCGAAAGCCGGAACGAAGACCTGCATCATTTCAACCAGGCCGTGCTGCTGGTGGCGCCGCCGGCGCTGGAGGCGGACCGGTTGCGGGCGACCGCGGGCGCATTGGTCGATCGGCACGCCGCGCTGCGGCTGGTGTTCGTCCGCGACGATGCGAACGGCGGTCATCGCGCCCATCATCCGGGGCGTGAGGATTTTCCGCTGGACGAAGCGGTCGCGACCGAGACCCACGATCCCGCGGCGGAGGATTTCGAGACCTTCCTCGCCCGCGTCTGCGATGCGCATCAGCGTCGCTTCGATCTGGCCCGCGGGCCGCTGATCCGGCTGGTGCTGCTGCGCGGCGAGGCGCAGGCGCGGCTGCTGATCGTCGCCCATCATCTGGTGGTCGACGGCGTGTCCTGGCGCCTGCTGCTGCAGGACCTGGAACAGGCCTGGGCGAATGTCGCCGCCGGCGCCCCGATCGCGCTGCCGCCGCCGGGAACGAGCTTCCAGCAGTGGGCGCAGGCGCTTGCCGCGCATGCGCGGTCGCCCCAGCTCGAAGCGGAGTTGCCGTACTGGTTGGCGCAGTCGCAGCCGCAGCCGCTGCCGGCGGCGCTGGCGCCGGACCGCGAACCGGCACAGACCCCGCTGCAGGCGAGCACGCGCCAGTGCGAGTTCGAACTGGACGAGGCCGAGACCGCGCAACTGCTGCGCGAGAGCATCCAGCCGTACCGCAACGGCGTCGACGAACTGCTGCTGGCCGCGCTCGGCCTCGCGCTGCGCGCACTGGGCGGCGGCGACACGCTGTGGGTCGCGCTCGAAGGGCATGGTCGCGAGCCCATCGGCGACGCGCCCGATGCCGGACAGACCATCGGCTGGTTCACCAGCCTGTTCCCCTTCCGGGTCGCGCTCGGCGACGGCGACACCGGGCGCGCCCTGCGCGCGGTCAAGGACGCCCGCCGCCGCGTGCCCCATGGCGGCCTGGGCTACGGCCTGCTGCGCCATGCGGTCGCCCACCCGGCGCTGACCGCATCCGAGACCATGCCGCAGGTCCTGTTCAACTATCTCGGCCAGTTCGATGTGGCGGTGTCGGGCCAGAGCGCCTTCGCGCTCGCCGCCGAAGGCGTGGGCCGCACCGTATCGGAACGTCAGCGCCGCGAGTTCGCGCTCGGTTTCAATGCGCTCGTCAGCGGCCGTCGCCTGCGTGTGGCGATCGACTACAGCGCCGACGCCTACGATGCGGCCACCGTGGGTCGTCTGGTCGAGGCCTTCGACCGCGCGCTGCGCGCGGTGCTGGCGCACTGCCTGCAGGCCGCGCCGCGTCTGAGCGGCGCCGATCTGCCGCTGGCGGACGTGGACCTGGCGGAACTGGACGCGTTGCAGGCCGAATACGACATCGCCCGCCTGTACCCGGCCACGGCGATGCAGCGCGGCCTGCTGTTCCACACCCTGATGGACGGTCAGGCCTACACCAGCCAGATCGCGCTCACCCTGGAAGGGCCGCTGGACGCCGAACGGCTGCACCAGGCCTGGCAGGCGGTGGTGGATCGCCACGACGTGTTCCGCACCGCGATCGTCGACGCCGGCACCCGCCCGCACCAGTTGGTGGTGCGCACCGCGACCCTGCCGTGGGAGGAGATCGATCTGCGCGCGCTGCCGGAGGCCGGGCGCGAGGCCGCCTACACCCGGCGCCAGCAGGCGCTGCGCCGCGAAGGTTTCGATCTGCGCCGGCCGCCGTTGATGCACCTCGCGCTGTTCCGCCTGGCCGACGACCGTCATCGCCTGCTGTGGAGCCATCACCACGCCCTGCTCGATGGCTGGTCGCTGCCGCGGGTCTACCAGGAGGTCATGGGCCACTATCAGGCCGCGCTCGCCGGTGCGGCGTTGCCGGCGCTGCCGGCGCCGCATCCCTACGAGGACTACGTCGCCTGGCTGGAGAGCCGCGACGCGAACGCCGCGCGCGCCTACTGGAACGCGCGTCTGGGCGATGTCGAGGCGCCCACGCCGCTGTCGGTGGACAAGCTGCCCGCCGCTCGCGAGGGACGCCACCGCTTCGCCGAATGCACGCTCGACCCCGACGCGACCGCGCGCCTGCTGGCGCTGGCGCGGCGCTCGCGGACCACGCTGTACACCGTGCTGCAGTTCGCCTGGGCCTGGCTGCTGCACAAATACAGCGGCGAAGACAGCGTCGTGTTCGGCGCGATCGCGTCGGGCCGCCCGCCGGAACTGCCCGGCGTGGAAGGCATGGTCGGCCTGTTCATCAACACCTTGCCGGTGCGGGTGCGGATCGATCCGAAGCAGGACATCCCCACTGCGCTGGCCCGGATCCATCGCGACTTCCAGGACTCCACCGAGGCGGGCCATCTGCCGCTGCCGGAGATCGCGCGCCAGAGCGGCATGCCGGCCGGCGTTGGCCTGTTCGACACGCTGATGGTGCTGGAGAACTATCCGCTCGACCAGGCGATCGGCGCGGACACCGCCGAAGGCCTGCGTCTTTCCGCCGTGGACGCGTTCGAAGAGACCCATTACACGCTGACCGTCAACGCCAATCTGTCCGACCGACTGCATTTCCGCTGCAGCTTCCGCACCGATGTCGTCGCCGAAACCGTGGTCGAACGCCTGCTCGGCCATCTGCTCTGCCTGCTGCGGCAACTGCCCGCGCAGGACGATCCGGCCGCGCTCGAATTGCTGACCGCGGCGGAACAGTCGCAACTCGCCGCCTGGCACGTCGCCGAAGCGTCTGCGCCGACCCAGTGTCTGCATCACTGGTTCGAGCGGCAGGTCGCGGCGACGCCGGATGCGATCGCCCTGCGCTGCGACGAGGACAGCCTCAGTTACGCCGGACTCAACGCCCGCGCCAACCGTCTCGCGCACGTGCTGCGCGCGCGCGGCGTCGGCCCGGAAAGTCTGGTCGGGCTGTGCGTGGAGCGCGGCATCCCGATGCTGGTCGGCGTGCTCGGCATCCTCAAGGCCGGCGCCGCCTACGTGCCCTTCGATCCGTCGACGCCGGCCGCGCGTCTGGCCTATCTGGTCGAGGACAGCGGGGTGGCCGCGGTGGTCGGCGAGCGGGCGACCGCGGAGCTGTTGCCGCAGAACGCCGTGCAGGTGCTGCTCGACGATCCCGCGCTGGACGCCGCGCCCGACACCGATCCCGACCACGACGCGGTCGCGGTCCGGCCCGAGCACGCGGCCTACGTGATCTACACCTCCGGCTCCACCGGCAAGCCCAAGGGCGTGGTGGTCGAGCACCGCCACGTCAGCCGCCTGATGACCGTCAGCGAACGCCACTTCGGCTTCGATGCGCAGGACGTCTGGACCCTGTTCCACTCCTACGCGTTCGATTTCTCGGTATGGGAGATGTGGGGCGCGCTGCTGTACGGCGGCACCCTGGTGATCGTGCCCAAGGAGGTCGCGCGTTCGCCCGAGCGCTTCCATCGACTGGTCGCCGACCGCGGCGTCACCGTGCTCAATCAGACGCCGGGTGCGTTCGAGCAGTTCCGCAAGGTCGACGCGGCCTCGAACGAGACGTTGCGCCTGCGCTACGTGATCTTCGGCGGCGCCGCGCTGGACTATCACAGCCTGCTGCCGTGGATGCAGCGGCACCCGCAGGGGCCGCGCATGATCAACATGTACGGCATCACCGAGACCACGGTGCACGTCACCTTCCGCGAAGTCACGCACGCCGACGTGCTGGCCGGTCGCGGCAGTCTGATCGGCCCGCCGCTCGCCGACCTGTCGCTGCTGGTGCTCGATCCCGCGCAGCGTCCGGTGCCGATCGGCGTGACCGGCGAGTTGTACGTCGGCGGCGCCGGCGTCAGCCGCGGTTACCTGCATCGCCCCGAGCTGACCGCGCAACGGTTCCTGTCGTTGCCGGGTCTGACCGGTATGTTCTATCGCACCGGCGATCTGGCGCGCCGTCACGAGGACGGCGAGCTGGAATACGTCGGCCGCATCGACAACCAGGTCAAGATCCGTGGCTTCCGCATCGAACTGGGCGAGATCGAGGCCGAACTGCATCGCCAGCCGCATGTGCGCGAGGCACTGGTGCTGGCGCCGGGCGAGGGCGCGGAGCGGCGTCTGGTCGCCTACGCCGTGCTGGACGAGACCGCTCCTGACGCGGGCGACGCGCGTCGCGCGGCGCAGGCCCTGCGCGAAGGTCTGGCGCGGACCCTGCCCGAACACATGGTGCCGTCGCTGATCCTGGTGATTCCGGTCTTCCCGCTGAACATCAACGGCAAGATCGACCGCGCCCGTTTGCCGAAACCCGAAACGGCGATCGTCGCGGACGCCGAGGCGCGCCCGCTCACGCCGGCGCAGGCGCGCATGGCGGAGGTCTGGTGCAGCGTGCTGGAACTGCCGGCGATCGGCGCCGACGACAATTTCTTCGCGGTCGGCGGAGATTCGATCCGCGCGATTCCGCTGGTCTCGCGGCTGAAGACCGCCGGTTTCGTGCTGGGGATCAAGGATCTGTTCGAGGCGCCGACCATCGCCCAGTTGACCGCGCGTTGCGAAGATCGCGTCGACGGTTCCGGCGCGGTCGCGGCGCTGGCCCCGTTCGCGCTGCTCGACGAAGCCATGCGCGCTGCGCTGGCATCTGGGATCTCGACCGGCGAACTGGCCGACGCCTACCCGATGACCGCGCTGCAGCAGGGCATGGTCTTCCACAACCTGCTCTCGCACGATCACGCCACTTACCACGACGTGATGAGCTTCCACGTCCGCCTGGCTTGGGACGCCGCGCGTTTCGGTAAGGCGCTGGCCGCGCTGACGGCGCAGCACGAGCTGCTGCGCACCGTGTTCTCGCTCGAGGGACAGACGCCGTTGCAGTGTGTGTTGGCCCGCCACGCGCCGGAGGTGGTCGAGATCGATCTGACCGCTTTGGACCCGGCGGCCCGGGCCGAGGCCATCGCGCAGGCGGTGGCCGACGAGCGCCGTTTCGTCTTCGACCCGACGCGTCCGCCGTGGCGCGTGCTGGTGCATCGCCGCGGTGCCGACGAGTTCCAGTACACGCTCAGTTTCCATCACGCGATCATGGACGGCTGGAGCGTGGCCAACTTCAACACGCAATTGTTCAACGCCTATCTCGGCCGCAGCGCGCCCGCCGGCGCGCCGCCGCTGCCGTTCGCCCACTACGTCCGCCTGGAACTGGACGCGGTGCGCGATCCCGCGGTGCGCGCGGCGTGGCGCGAGAAGGTCGACGGTGCGGCTCTGCCGTGGTGGGCGGGCCGGCCCAAGCGGCGTACGCTCACCGGCATGCAGCGTCTGGCGGCGACCACCAGTCAGGGCCTGGCCGCGCTGGCGCAGCGTCTGGGCGTGCAGGAGCGCAGCGTGCTGCTGGCCGCGCACGTCGCGCTGATGGCGCTGCTGGACGGCGGTCGCGATGTGGTCACGTCGGTGGTCACCAACGGTCGGCCCGAGCAGGAAGGCGGCGACCGGACCCTCGGCCTGTTCCTCAACTCGCTGCCGTTCCGCCTGCGTCTGGAAGACGACAATTGGGCGCAACTGGTGCGGCGGGTGGACCGCGAAGTCGCGGCCTACTATGCGATCCGTCACCTGCCGCTGTCCGAGATCCAGTCCGAATGCGGCCTGGACTTCTCCGCATCCTTGTTCAACTACACCAACTTCCACGTGTACCAGAGCCTCGACGAGGGCCTGGAAGTGCTCGGCGCGCAGGGCGCGGAGGAGAAGAACTACGCGATCAGTCTGTCGATCTCCAAGGCGATCGGCACCGACGGTCCGCAGTTCGACGTCAGCATCGATGTCGATGCGGACCTGTTTCCGGAGCCGTTCTTCCGCCGCATCGAGGGTTATCTGCGCGCGATCGTCGAGGCCATCGCCGGCGACCCCGATGCGCCGGTGGCGCTGGACGCGCTGCTGGGCGAGGAGGAGCGCGAGCGTCAGTTGCGCACCTGGAACGACACCGCCGCGCCGTTCGACGATGTCGCCCTGCACCGCGCCTTCGAGGCGCAGGCGCGGCGCACCCCGGACGCGCCCGCGGTGCGCTGCGGCGCGGAAGTGCTCGACTACGCCACGCTCAACCGACGTGCCAACCAACTCGCGCATGCGCTGCGCGCGCACGGCGTCGTGGCCGGCGACCGCGTCGGTCTGTGCGTGACCAACGGCGTCGGCATGCTGGCCGGCATGCTCGGCGCGCTCAAGGCCGGCGCGGCCTACGTGCCGCTGGATCCGGCGCATCCGCGCAGCCGCATCCGCCAGGTGGTCGAAGATGCCGGCATCGCGGTGGTGTTGACCCTGCGCGCGCTGGCGCCGTCGCTGGCCGAGGCCGGCGCGCAGCGCCTGGTTCTGGACGATGCGGACGCGTTGGCGCTGGTCCCGGAGACCAATCTCGATCGCGAGGCCGATACCCGCGCGGCGGCCTATGTGATCTACACCTCCGGCTCGACCGGACGGCCCAAGGGCGTGGTGGTCAGCCATCGCGCGCTGACGATGTATCTGGCGCATGCGCAGGCCACCTACTACGCGCCGCCGCCGCAGGGCTCGCTGGTGGCGACCTCCTACGCCTTCGATCTGACCAAGCCGGCGCTGTATCTGCCGCTGCTCGCCGGCGGCGAGGTCGAGCTGCTCGATGCGGTCGATCCGCTCGGCGATCTGGTGCGCCGGATCGACGATCCCGCGTGCGGCGACCGTCTGGTCCGCGCGACCCCGATGCACGTGCAGGCGATGCTCGATCTGCTCCCGGATGCGCCGTGCCCGGCACGGCACGTGTTCGTGATCGGTGGCGAGGCCTTCCCGCCGGCGCTGGCGCAGCGACTGCGGCAGCGCTTCCCGCAGGCCCGTGTCTACAACCATTACGGTCCGTCCGAGGCGGTGGTCGGCTGCACGATGCTGGCGCTGGACGACCGCACCGAACTGGCGGACGACACCCTGCCGATCGGGCGGCCGATGGCCAATACCGCGCTGTACGTGCTGGACGAGCGCCTGCAGCCGTGCCCGATCGGCGTGCCCGGCATTCTCCACGTCGCCGGCGAAGGTCTGGCCGACGGATACCTCGGGCAGCCCGAATTGACGGCGGCCAGTTTCCCGCAGAATCCGTTCGTCCCGGGCACGCGCATGTACCGCACCGGCGACCGCGTCCGTTATCTCGAGGACGGCCGCCTGCTTTTCCTCGGCCGCGCCGACGACCAACTGAAGCTGCGCGGTTTCCGCGTGGAACTGGGCGAGATCGAGGCGGCGCTGCGCGCGCAGCCGTTCGTGCGCGAAGCGGCGGTGGTCGCGCGCGGCGCAGGCGCCGATCAGGCGCTGGTGGCCTACGTCGTCGCCCGCGCCGATGCCGGTGTCGATCTGGCCGAAGCGGTGAGGACCGCCCTGCGTGCGCGTCTGCCCGAGTACATGGTGCCGGCGGCGGTGGTGGCGCTGGACGCGCTGCCGCTGTCGGGCAACGGCAAGATCGACCGTCGCCGCCTGCCCGAGCCGGACTGGGGCGCCGCGCGTCGCTTCGTCGCGCCCGAGGGCGAGACCGAACAACGCCTCGCCCGACTGTGGAGCGAACTGCTGGACGCGGCGGAGATCGGCGCGACCGACAATTTCTTCGAACGCGGCGGGCATTCGCTCAAGGCGACGCGTCTGGTCAGTGCGATCCAGCGCGAGTTCGCGGTGCAACTGCCGCTGCTGCACGTGTTCCAGGCGCAGGACCTGCGCGCCCTGGCGACGCGGATCGACGAGCAGACCGCGGCCGCAAGGACCCTGCAGGCCGCCGAAGCGGCGCAGATGACGGAAATGGAGTGGTGATGCACGTCGAAGCTCTGGTCAACGACCTCAACGCGCTGGGGATCTTCCCGTTCCTGGACGGCGGCAAACTCAAGACCCGTTCGACCGGTGCCATCCCCGAGGAGGTGGTCGCGCGCATCCGGCTGCACAAGGAGGCGCTGATCGATCACCTCGCGCGGACGCCCGCGGCGCCGCCGGCGAGCGCGCAGACGATTCCGGTGCAGCGCCGCGCGGACGCGCGTTATCCGCTGTCGTTCCCGCAGCGCCGGCTGTGGTTCATCGATCAGCTCGAGGGCGGCAGCACGCAGTACAACATGCCCACCGCGCTGCAACTGAGCGGCCGGGTCGATGCGGATGCACTGAGCCGGGCGCTGGGCGAGATCGTCCGCCGCCATCAGGTCCTGCGCACCACCTATGCCGACGACGGCGGCCAGCCGGTGCAGATCGTGCATCCGCCTGCGCCTTTCGATCTGCAGCGGATCGACCTGCGCGACGTGCCCGGGGACGCCCGCGAGCGCGCACTGCACGAACGGTGCAGTGAGGCGGCCGGTGCGCCTTTCGATCTGGCCCGCGACCCGATGCTGCGCGCCTGCCTGATCCGGGTCGAGGAAGAACGCTCGGTGCTGGTGATCACCCTGCACCACATCGCCTGCGACGGCTGGTCCAAGGGCGTTCTGACCCGCGAACTGGTCGCGCTGTATCAAGACATGCTGCACCAGGACGCCGAGCACGGGCGGGCCGCGTCCCTGCCGGAGCTGGCGGTGCAGTACGTCGACTACGCACAGTGGCAGGCCTCGCCGGCCTATGCGCAGCGACTGGAGCAGCAACTGGATTATTGGCGCAGGCAACTGGCCGATCTCCCGGCCGTGCACAACCTGCGCACCGACCGCCCGCGCCCGGCGCAACAGCAGTTCGACGGTGGCCTGCATCTGCACACGCTGGACGCGGCGATGCTGGGCCGATTGGAAGCCTTGGCGCGCGCGCACAACGCCACTCTGTTCATGGCGCTGCAGGCCGCCTTCAGTCTGCTGATCGGGCGCTGGAGCAACGAGCGCACGGTCGTCGTCGGCACGCCGACCGCCGGCCGTCTGCAGGCCGAGCTGGAGCCGATGGTCGGTTTCTTCGTCAACACGCTGGTGCTCAGGACCGAACTGGAAGAGGGCCTGAGTTTCCGCGAGCTGCTGGTGCGCGCCCGCACCACTGCGCTGGACGCTTTCGCGCATCAGGACATTCCGTTCGAGATGCTGGTCGAGCGTCTGCGGCCGGAGCGCAGTCTCAGCCATTCGCCGCTGTTCCAGATCGCGTTCGTGCTGCAGAACAACGACTACGGCGTGCTGCAGTTGCCGGGCCTGCGTGTCGAGGGGCTGGCGCTGGACGGCGTGGTCAACCGCTTCGACCTGGAAGTCTCCGTGGGCGAGCTGGGCGGCGAGTTCGCGATCGGCTGGAACTACGCCACCAGTCTGTTCGATGCCGCCACCATCGAAGCGATGGCCGCGAGCTTCGTCCTGCTGCTGGAGGGCATCGTCCGCGACCCCGACGCCGACATCCACGCGCTGCCGCTGGTGACCGAGGATGATCGGGCGCGGTTGGCGCGTTGGCAATGCGCACCGGAGACCGCCCCGGGTGCCGACGGCGCGCCGCTGCAACCGGCCTTTCGCCGGTTGCGCGAGCGCAACGCCGGACATGCCGGTCTGCTGCACACGTTGTTCGAGGCGCAGGCCGCGCGGACCCCGGACGCGATCGCACTGGCGTGCGAGGCGCAGCGGTTGACCTACGCCGAACTCAATCGCCGCGCCAACCGCGTCGCCCACCGGTTGCTGGCGCTCGGCGTGGCGCCGGATGCCCGGGTGGCGATCTGCGTGGAGCGGAGCGTCGAGATGGTCGTGGGCCTGCTCGGCGTGCTCAAGGCCGGTGGCGCCTACGTGCCGCTGGACCCCGGCTATCCGGCCGATCGCCTGGCCTACATGCTCGGCGACAGCGCTCCGGTGGCCCTGCTGACCCAGGACGCCCTGCGCGGGGCCATCGCGGAGTGGTTGCCCGCAGACAGTGGCGTGCCGGTGCTGGCGCTGGACGACGATGCCGCCGCCTGGAAAGGGCAGCCGGATATCAACCCGGACCCGCAGGCGCTGGGTCTGACGCCCGCACACCTGGCCTATGTGATCTACACCTCGGGCTCGACCGGCCGCCCCAAAGGCACGATGAACGCCCATCGCGGCGTCGCCAGCGCGCTGCTGTGGGCGCAGGCGAAGTTCGGCCCGACCGCGGCCGATCGTCTGCTGCAGAAGACCTCGTTCTCGTTCGACGTGTCGGTGTGGGAGTTCTTCCTGCCGCTGCATGCCGGCGCCACCCTGGTGATGGCGCGTCCCGGCGGCCACCAGGATCCGGATTATCTGTGCGAGGTGGTCGAGCGCGAAGCGATCAGCGTGATCCACTTCGTCCCGTCGATGCTGCAGTTGTTCCTCGAACAGGCGCAGGCCGCGCGTTGCGCGACGCTGCGCTACGTGCTGCTCAGCGGCGAGGCCCTGCCGCTGGCGCTGCAGCACCGGCTGCATGCGTTCCTGCCGCAGGTCGGCGTGCACAACCTCTACGGCCCGACCGAGGCCGCCGTGCACGTCACCCACTGGCACTGCACATCGGCGGATCGCGACGTCCCGATCGGGCACCCGATCGCCGATTGCCGCATGTACGTGCTCGACGCACGCCGCCAGCCGGTGCCGGTCGGCGTGCCCGGCGAGCTGTACATCGGCGGCGATCAGGTCGCCCGCGGTTATCTCGATCGTCCGGAGCTGACCGCGGAGCGTTTCCTGCCCGACCCGTTCGTGGCCGATCCCGAGGCGCGCATGTACCGCACCGGCGACCTCAGTCGCTTCCGCCGCGACGGCGCGATCGAATACCTCGGCCGCAACGATTTCCAGGTCAAGATCCGCGGCTTCCGGATCGAACTCGGCGAGATCGAGGCCGGTCTGCACGCCTGCGAAGGCGTCGCCGATGCCGTGGTGCTGGCGCGCGAGGATCGCCCGGGCGACATGCGCCTGGTCGCCTATGTCGTGCCGAAGGACGGGGCCGAACCGACGCCGGCGTCGCTGCGCGAACAGCTCGCGCGCGGTCTGGCCGAACACATGCTGCCGGCGCTCTTCCTGTTCCTGCCGGCGCTCCCGGTGTCGGCCAACGGCAAGCTCGACCGCCGCGCCTTGCCGGCGCCGGATCCGGCCGCGCTCGCGCAGCGCAGTTTCGAGCCGCCGCTCGGGATGCTGGAAACCCGGGTCGCGGAGGTCTGGCAGGAACTGCTGGGTGTGGAGCGGGTCGGTCGCCACGATCATTTCTTCGAGCTGGGCGGACATTCCCTGCTGGCGATGCGTCTGGTCAACCGCGTGCAGCAGGTGCTGGGCCTGCGTCCGGGCGTCCGCAGCGTGTTCGCCCAGCCAACGCTCGCCGGGTTCTCGGCGCTGCTGGCGGGCCTGCAGCGCGAGACGCTGGAACCGCTGGTTGCGGTCGATCGTTCGCGCCCGTTGCCGCTGTCGCATTCGCAGCAGCGGCTGTGGTACATCCACCAGATCGAGAACGGCAGCACCCAGTACCACCTGCCGACCGCCCTGCGTCTGCGCGGCCCGCTCGACATCGCCGCGCTGCAGGCGGCCTTCGACCGCATCCTCGCGCGTCACGAGATCCTGCGCACCGGTTACGGGATCATCGACGGCACACCGATGCAGCGCGTGCATCCGGCCCGGCCGCTCGTCCTCGGCGCGACCGATCTGCGCGGCGCCGACCAGGCTGCGCTGGCCACGGCGCTGCGCGACGAGGCGTTGCGGCCGTTCGACCTCGAGGCCGGCCCGATGATCCGCGTGCATCTGTTCGCGCTGGCCGCCGACGAACACATCCTGCTGTGCACGCTGCACCACATCGCCTCCGACGGCTGGTCGATGGGCGTGCTCACCCGCGAACTGGCGGCGCTGTACCGCGCCGGCCGCCAGGGCGAGCCCGATCCGCTGGCGCCGCTGGCCGTGCAGTACGGCGACTACGCGGTGTGGCAGCGCGCGCCCGCGCAACTGCGCGAACTCGATCACCAGTTGGCCTACTGGACCGCGGCGCTGCAGGACCTGCCGCCGCTGCACAGTCTGCCGCTCGACCGTCCGCGCCCGGATGCGCCCGATTACGCAGGCGGCCGTCACCGGCAGATGCTGGACGCAACGCTCACCGCCGCCGCCGTCGATTTCGCGCGCGAGAATCAGGCGACCCTGTTCATGTGCCTGCAGGCCGCGCTGGCCTGCGTGCTCATGCGCTGGAGCAATGCGCGCGAGATCGCGATCGGCAGCCCGGTCGCCGGCCGGGCGCGCGGCGAACTGGACGACTCGATCGGCCTGTACATCAACACTCTGGTCTTCCGCCATCGTCTGCCCGAGGATCACGGCAGCTTCCGCGATGCGCTGGCGCGCAGCCGCGCCCTGGCCCTGGATGCCTACGCGCACCAGGACGCGCCCTTCGAAATGCTGGTGGAGGCGCTGCGCCCGCCGCGCAGCCGCAGCGCTTCGCCGCTGTTCCAGATCCTCTTCGTGCTGCAGAACAACGCCGCGGCCGAGTTCGCGCTGGACGACGTGACGATCGAAGGCGTCGCGGTCGATGCGGTCCAGACCAAGGTCGATCTCGGCCTGTCGGTGCGCGAGATCGACGGCTGTCTGGAGCTGGACTGGACCTACGCCCGCAGTCTGTTCGACGCCGCCACCATCGCGCGGCTGGCCGAGAGTTACGCGCTGTTCCTGCGCGCCGCGATCGACCAGCCCGACCGCGATCTGCTGCAGTTGCCGCTGACGCCGGCCGACGATCTCGCGCGCATGGCGCAATGGAACCTGACCCGCCGGTCGTATCCGCAGGACCGCGGCGTGCACGAGCTGATCGCCGAGACGGCGCTGCGCGCGCCGGAGGCCGTCGCGGTGCGCGACGAGCGTCGCGCGATCGCCTACGCCGAACTGCTCGCGACGGCCGACGCGATCGCGCGCCGCTTGCTCGCCGCCGGCATCCGCGCCGGCGACTGCGTCGCGGTGTGCATGGACCCGTCGGCGGAATTGATGGCCGCGCTGCTCGGCGTGATGCGCGCCGGCGCGCGCTACATTCCGCTGGAGCTGCGCAACACGCCGGCGCGCATGCGCGAGATTCTCGCCGACGCGCAGGCGCGGGTGGTGCTGGACGTGCGCGGCCTGGGCGAAGCGCTGGCCGATGCGCACACGCAGCGGCTCGCGCTGGACGGCTGTTTCGACGCCGGCTGGGGCGCGCCGTGGCGGGACCAGTGTCTGCCGGCGGCGCTTCCGCCCGGCGCCGGCGCCTACGTGATCTACACCTCCGGTTCGACCGGTACGCCCAAGGGCGTGGCGGTTCCGCATCGCGGTTTGACCGAATACTGCACGTACGCGCTGGAACGCTATTACGCGCCGCATCTGGACGGATCGCTGGTGGTCACCTCGCACGGATTCGACATCACCGTGCCCAGCCTCTATCTGCCGCTGCTCGCCGGCGGCTGCGTGCGTCTGTCGGCGCAGGACGGGATCCTGCCGCGGGTGGCGGCCGAACTCGCCCGCGACGACGCGGCCCTGCTGCTGCGGATGACGCCCAATCACGTGCGCGGCCTGTGCGCGTTGCTGCCCGAGGGCTTCGCCGGACAGGCGCGGCACGTGTTCGTGATCGGCGGCGAGCGCTTCTCGCCGACCGACGCGCGTCTGCTGCAGGCGCGGTTCCCGGCCAGCACCGTCTACAACCACTACGGCCCGAGCGAGACCGTGGTCGGCTGCTGCATGCACGAAGTCGGCCCCGACCCTGCGGGCGAGACGCTGCCGATCGGGCGCGCGATGTCCAACACCTGCCTGTACGTGCTCGACGCCGCCGGCGGACAGGTGCCGATCGGCGTCCCCGGCGAACTGCACATCGGCGGCGACTGCGTCAGCGACGGCTACGTCAACCGGCCCGAACTCACCGCCGAGCGCTTCATCGCCAATCCTTTCGGCCCCGACTGGGCGCCGCGCCTGTATCGCACCGGCGATCTGGTGCGTTTCGACGCGGAAGGCCGGCTGGTGTTCCTCGGCCGCGTCGACGAGCAGATCAAGCTGCGCGGTTTCCGCATCGAACCCGGCGAGATCGAGACCCGGATGCGCGCCGTCGACGGCGTGCGCGGCGCCGTGGTGGTGGCGGCGGGCGAGGGCGATCGGCAGTATCTGGCCGCCTATCTGGTGCCGGCGGAGGACTGCGCCGACGACGAAGCGCAATCGGCGCTGGTGACGCGCGTGCAGCAGGCGCTGCGTGTCGCGCTGCCCGACTATCTCAACCCGGCGGCGTATGTCTGCCTGGAGCGCCTGCCGCTCTCGGCCAACGGCAAACTCGACCGACGTGCGCTGCCACCGCCGCGTCCGCTCGCGATCGCGCCGCCGACGCCGCCCGCCAACGACAGCGAAGCCGCGCTGCGCGCGCTGTGGGCGCAGGTGCTCGCGCTCGAGCCGGAGCAGGTCGACACGGTCCGCGGCTTCTTCGAGCAGGGCGGGCATTCGCTGCTGGCGATCGTGCTGATGGAGGCGGTGCATCGTCGCTTCGGTGTGCGCCTGCCGGTCGGCAGCCTATACACGGCGCCGACCATCCGCGAACAGGCCGCGTTGCTGACCGCGGGTGCCCCGGTCGCCGCCGATCCGCTGGTCGTTCTCCAGGCCGGCGATGGCGCCGTTCCGCTGTTCCTGGTGCATCCGGTCGGCGGCGATGTGCAGTGCTATCGCCCGCTGGTGCAGCGCCTGGGTCTGGACGGCGCGGTGTACGGCCTGCAGCACGAAGGCCTGGCGGGCGTTGCCCCGGTCGAACTGCGCGGCGTGGACGCTCTCGCCGGGGCCTATCTCGCGCGTATCCGTCAAGTGCAGCCGCATGGGCCGTATCGCCTCGCCGGCTGGTCGCTGGGCGGTGTGATCGCGCTGGCGATGGCTCGCAGGCTGGAAGCGGAGGGCGAGACCGTCGCCTACCTGGGCCTGATCGACACGGTGCTCGACCAGGACTCCGCGGCCTGGCGGGAGCTGCGCGAGCGCGTGGCCGATCCGCACGATCTCTCGGCGTGGCTGGCGCTGCTGCAGGCCGATCCGGATGCCGCCCGCCGTTTCGACGCCGCCCACGGCCTCGCCGGCCCCGCGCAGGATGGGGGCGGTGCGACGCTGGCGCGGGTGCGCGAGGTGGTGGTGGCCTGCGCAGTGGCCGCACGTCAGTTCCGTTTCGATGGTTCGGTGCGGCATTTGCACTACTACGCTGCGGCGCGTACCGCCGCGGTGGTCGCGCCCGGCGCGGTCGCCGGCGTGCTCGCCTGCAGCCGCGCGCCGACGCAGTCGCGGGTATTCGACGCCGATCACTTCAGCCTGATGCGCGCGCCGGCGTTGGACGCGCTCGCGGCGCGCATGCGCGACGACCTCGCCGACCCGGCGACGATGCTGCGAGAATCCGACCTCGAGCGCGGCGCCGCCGTGAAGGCGGCGCCATGCTGAACGCGGAAGCCGCCGTGCGCGCCCCATGCCGCCCGTGTTCGGAGCGGGAGATCGAGATGGACACCCGGATGCGGAAGGGACTGGAGATGGATGTGGAGATGGAACAGGTATGAGCACGTCCGACAGGGACCCCAAACCGGCGCGCGTGCGCGCCGAAAACGACGTGCGGGGCTACCCGGACTTCATGAAGGTCTGGCGCGGCCAGACCGTCTCCGTGTTCGGTTCGCAGATGGCCGCGTTCGCCATCAGCATCTGGATCTACCGGGAAACCGGCTCGGTGATCCAGTTCGGCGCGGTGATCGCGGCGCAATTGGTGCCGACCATCCTGTTCGCGCCGGTGACCGGCATGCTGGTCGACCGTTTCCACCGCCGCAACGTCATGCTGGGCGCGGAGATCGGATTGATCGCGGCATCGCTGCTGCTGTACGTGCTGGTGTCGATCGGCGAGTTGTCGACCGCGACGATCATGGCGTTCTCGCCGCTGATCGCATTGTTCGGCTCGGTGCACCAGGTCGCCTACGCATCGTCGATCCCGCTGCTGGTGCCGCGTCCGGCATACGGGCGGGCCAACGGTTTCGTGCAGTTGGGCATCAACGGCAGCGCCGCCATCGTGCCGCTGATCGCGGTATTCGTGCTGGAGGAGCTGGGGCTGGGCATGGTGATCCTGCTCAACGTCTTCACCTATCTGACCGCGGCCGTGAGTCTGGCCTTCGTGCGCTTCCAGCCGATGCCGGTGCGGCCGCCGAAGCAGGACACCGGCTTCAGCCTGCGCCGATTGATCGGGCAGCAGTTCTCCGGCGTGGGCTACATGCTGCGGCACCGCACGCTGCTGGTGCTGGTGATGTTCCTGTGCGCGGTCAACTTCCTCAACGGCATCGTGCTGGTGCTGTTCCGGCCGCTGATCCTCTCGACCGAGACGGCCACGGTGCTGGGCACGCTGGTGACCATCGCCGGTATCGGCGGGCTGGCCGGTGCGATCGTCGCGGCCACCGTGTCCGGGCGCGGCGACAACGTGCGCAAACTGCTGCTGGCCTCGGCGGTGTCGGGGATCAGCATGGCCTGCTGCGGCGCGAGCACGCACCTGGGCCTGGTCGCGGTCATGGTGTTCGTGTTCTCGTTCTCCGCGCCGTTCATCCTGGTGGCGGCGCAGACCCTGATGCAGACGGTGACGCCGGTGGAGATCCAGGGCCGCGTGTTCGCCTCGCGTTCCGGCCTGGCCTCGGTGGCGTTGATCCTGGCGGTGCTGATCTCGCCGTGGCTGTCCGAACATGTCTTCGGGCCGCTGCTGGCCGAGGGTCGGCTGCTGGCGGATCTGGCCCGGTTCTACGAAGGCGGCACCGGCACCGGCATGCGCATGGTGTTCGTGCTGGCCGGGCTGGGCATGGTCGGGTTGTGCGGCCTGGCCTGGCAGCAGTCGCAGTTCCGCGCGCTGCGCCAACTCGCGCAGGGCGATGGCCTGCCGCAGCCGAGTGCGTCCTGAGATGCGACCGCCTTCGCTCCCCGTCGCCGCCGCCCGCCTGCGCCGTGTCTGTCTGGCGATGATCGGGCTGTGGCTGTGGGCGGCGATCCTGCCGGCCGCCGCGTCGACGTCCGGCGACCGCGTGCAGACGATGCTGCAGGGACAAGGCTTGACCGGTGCGACGTGGATGTTGCTCGATCCGGAGCGCGGCGTGGTGTCAGAAGCGGCCGGGGTGCGCCGCGCCGGAGGCGCGCCGGTGCAGCCGCAGGACCGCTTCCAGGTCGGTTCGATCGCAAAGCCGGTGATGGCGGTCGGCGTCCTGCGTCTGGTCGCGCTGGGGCGCGTGTCGCTGGATGCGCCGGTGGCGCAGTTGTTGCCGCAGATCGCACTCGACAACCCGTGGGAGCGCACGCATCCGGTGCGGCTGCGGCATCTGCTCGATCACACCGCGGGTCTGGAGGACGCCGGCCTGTCGCTGGTGATGAGCACGACGGCGAAGCCCGACCAGCCGCTGGCCGCGATGTTCGCCGGACGCGACATGCGCCTGTCGGTGCGCACCCGTCCCGGCAGCGAGTACTCCTATTCCAACCTCGGATACGTCCTGGTGGCGATGATCATCGAACGTATCGCCGGGCAGCGCTACGAGGCCTTCCTCGACGCCGAGCTGCTGCGGCCTCTGGGCATGCGCGCCAGCACCTTCGACTTCGTGCCCGCGACCGATCCGGACGCGAACGGCCCGGCCGTGGTCTTCGGCCACGTCGACGGCGCCGTCCCTCACCCCAGCCGGCCGCTCCATCTCCGTCCCGCCGGGCAGTTCCTCACCACCTCCGCCGACATGGGCGCATTCGCGCGGTTCCTGCTCGGCGACGGCAGGATCGACGGCGTGCCCTTCATCGATGCCGATCTGCTCCGGCAGATGGGTCGCGTGCACGGCACCGTTGCCGCCGACGCCGGACTGGAGGCGGGCTACGCCCTCGGTCTGTGGCGACGCGACCGGCATGGCGCGATCGGGCTGTGCCATGAAGGCAGCACGGTCGGATTCCGGGCGATGCTGTGCCTGTACCCGGAGGAAGGCAAAGCGTTCTTCATCGCCTTCAACATGGACAGCGAGACCGCCGATTACGGCGTGTTCGACGCCCTGATGATTCGCCAACTGGGGCTCGCGCCGGCGGCCGCGAAGCCCGCCGCCGGCAGGATCGACGACCCGTCGCCGTGGCTGGGCTGGTATGCGCGCCTGCCCGGCAAGATGCCCGCCTTCGAGTATTTCGACGTCGTGCTCAATCCGGTCCGGATCGCCGGCGACGGCGACGGCCTGACTGTGCAGCCGCTGTTCGCGGAGATCGTGCCGCTGACCCCGATGGGCGGTCGACGCTACCGCGCGCAGGATCGGGTGGACGCTTCGCACATTCTGCTGCAAGGGCGCGACGGGCCCGAATGGAGCAATGGCTACAGCACCTACCGCAAGGTACCGACCGCGCTGCTGGTCGCGTACTGGATCAATCTGGCGCTCGGCCTCGCCGGCGTGTCGTACCTCTTCGTCGTGGGCGCCTGGCGATTGCTGCGGCGCGCGCGTGCGTTCCCTGCCGATCCGTTCGGGCCGGTGTGGCTGGCGATCGTCGCGATGGCGCTCGGTTTCGCGCTGGTGGGTCTGTCCTGGGAGCGCATGGGCGAACAGACCGCGGCCAGCGGCCTGCTCGCGCTGGCGACGGTCGCGCTGCCGCTGACCGCCGCGTGGGGACTGTGGCGCGTCTTTCGGGGGCGCGTATTCCGGGGCATCCGCGAACAGCCGCCCCGCGTCCGGCATCGGGACGCGTGGCCGCTGATCGCGGTTCTGCAGTGGTGCGTCGTTCTGGCCGTCTGGGGGATCCTGCCGTTGCGCACATGGGCATGAACAGGGAAATCGCGGTCTCCGCACGGGCGAGCGTCGGTCGCCCGCGCCGGCAACCGCATCATCATGTAATCAATCGTGGAGAAATGAAATGATCGATGAGCGCATTCTTTGCAATATTCCGGGCATGAAGGACGCCCGACCGGTGGCGGTGGTGCAGGCCGACAGCCTGACCGAAGCCGAGTTCCGGCGGACCTGGGTCGACCGCAACGTGCCGGTACTGGTCAAGGGCGCGATCCGCCACTGGCCGGCCATGCAGCGTTGGACCGACAAGCAGTACCTCAAGGATCGCGTCGGTCACAACGACGTGAACCTCTACCCCAACCTGTACTTCTCCGATGCGGCGCGGATGAAGGCCACCGCGATCCCGCAGAAATTCGAGAACGCACTGGACGAGTTGCACGCCCAGGACGACCGGGTCATCTTCCTGCCGGTCCGGATCGAGTCGCAGAACAGCAAGTTCACCGACCTGCGCGACGACATCCCCGGCGTGCGCTTCGTGCCGTCGCCCAAACCGCCGCTCTTCTACCCGCGCGCACGCGCCTTCATGTACCGCGGTGCAGGCTCCGGCTGGCACACCCACACCATCGACGAGACCCTGATGTGCCAGATCCACGGCTGCAAGCGCGTGGCGCTGCTGCCGACCAACGACGGCACCTACGAGCAGCTCAGGGACATCTTCAGGACCGACAGTTATCTGGACGATCCCGATGCCTTCGGAGAGCTGGCGCGCAAGCTGCGACCGATCGTGGCCGACGTCGATGCCGGCGACGCGCTGTACATCCCGCCGAACTGGTGGCATGGCGTGCAGCCGATCGATCACGTCGCCGGAGCGACCCTGACCTACTGCTGGCGTTCGCCCGTGCACAAGATCTCCGACCTCAGCTACGCGCCGGTGCGCGAGATGTGGCGGCAGACCTTCTCGCGACCCAGTGCCGCGATGCTGGTGCTGTTGTACTGGGGCACGGCGAGTCTGCTCGGGCAGTGCGTCTATCGGCTCAAGGGCCTGTTCCGCCGCGAGGCGAGCGCCTCGAGCGCGGCCTGAGGCGATCGCATGCCGGTGAGGCGTCGCGCCCGGCGCGGCGCCGCCGGTGCGCGCACGCAGTGCGGTCTGTCGTCGCAGCCCGCTCCGGCTGCGTCCGCAGGCGGTCGGTCGACAGCCTGCCGAGGCGTCGCCACTCGCGGCGTCACCCCAACTCCGTGACAAGCGGGTCCACCATGAACCCTTTCATTCTCTGCATCCTGCTGTGGCTGGGCGTCTCGGCCTGCGCCTCGGCGTCAGGCCTCGCCACCACCCGCTACAGTTTCGAGGCCGACGCCTGCCCCTTCCGCGGGAAGGACTGGTTCGATCCCGAACGCATGGACTGCGGCACGGTGGTGGCTGCCGAGCCCGGCGTCGACGTTGCCATCCGCGTGCCCGCCCTGCGTCTGCTGCGCAAGGACCCGGCCAGTCGGGAGGCGCCGGTGGTGTTCGTCAACGGTGGCCCCGGCGGCCGCGGCGTCGCCGATGTCGGCGACTGGCTCGCGCATCCCCTGCGCGAGCGGCACGATCTGATCCTGTTCGACGCCCGCGGTACCGGGCAATCGACGCCGCTGCCGTGTCCGGAGCTGGGCGCGGAAGTGCTGTCGCTGATCGCCCGGGACATCCCGGCGGCAGAAGAATTGCGGGAGCGTACGCAGCGGGTGCGCCGCTGTCTGACGACGATGCCGGCTCCGCTGCGCAGCGTGTTCGACACGCCGCACATGGCGCGCGACATCGACGCCATCCGGCGCATGTTCGGCTACGAACGCGTGAGCCTGTTCGCGGTGTCCTACGGCACCCGGGTCGCGACCGCGTACGCCGCCGCCCACCCCGGGCATCTGGATCGGCTGGTGCTCGATTCGGTGGCGCCGGAGCACGCCTACTATCCCGCGATCGCGCGCAATTTCGACGCCGCCCTCGCGCGCGCCTTCGCCGGGTGCGAAGCCTCGCCCGCCTGCCACGCACGTTTCCCGGATTTTCGCCGGCATTACCACGAAGTGCTGGCGACGCTGCAGGCCCGGCCCATCCGTCTGCATCTGCCGGGTGGCCGTTACCCGGAGGACACGGTATCGCTCAATGCCCAGGATTTCTCGCTGCTGATGCAGCAATTGCTGTACGGCGACGAGCTGATTCCGACGCTTCCGCTGATGATCGAGGCACTGCACGAGGGCAATCCTGCGCCGCTGGCGCTGTTGTTCGACGTGGCTGTCGGCATGCGCGTCAGCGGTCTGAACTTCGCGACCTACTATCTGGTGCTGGGCAACGACGAGTTGCCGCGCGTGCATGCCGAGCGGCGCCCGGCGCCCGCGCCGGGCGCGCTGGTTTTTTTCGCGCAGGACCTGCAGTTGCTCGATACACTGGGAATGTTCGGCGGCGACGCGACGCCGGTCGCCCCCCGCCCGCCGGCCGGTCCGGTGCTGGTCGTCGCCGGCGCTCTGGACCCCATCACCGCAGCGGACTACGGCCGGGCACTCGCACGACGCTGGCCGCATGCGCGTCATCTGGAGATCCCCGCGAGCGGCCACACGCCGAGCCTTGCGGACGACTGCGCACGCGCGAGCATGGTCGCCTTCCTGTCGGGCGACGATCGCCCGCTCGCCTGCACCCGGGCCCTGCGGCCGGTGTCGTGGGCCGGCGACGTGTATCGCAGCGCGTGGCCGCGCAACTGGCTCGAAGCCATCGTGCTGCCGCGTTCGACGTTGCCGCTGCTCTGGTTCGGCCTGCTGGCGCTGATGTATGCGCTGCTGGTCCTGGGCCTGCCGGTCGCGGCGGTGTATCGCAGACTGCGCGGTCGGCGCGCGTCGGTGGAGCCGATGCATCCGTTCGACCGCCGTGCGCGGACGCTGGGCCTGGCCGGGCTGGTGGCCGGCATTGTCGTCTTCGCTGGATTGTGTGCGCTGCTGGCGAGCGTCATCACCAGCGCCGCGCCCGCATCGCTGCTGTTCGGTCTTCCGGTGGCGGGTTACGCGTTGGCCGCACTGGCGGTATCGCTGGTCCTGCTCACCGGCCTGTCGGTGTTTGCCCTGGTGCGGGCCTGGCGCCACGGCGGCGGGCGACGGCGCTTCCACCTGTGGCTGGCCTGCATCGCGGCGGCCAACCTGGGCCTGATCGGCTTCCTGCTGCGCTGGCAGGTGTTCCTGCCGGGCTAGCCGGCCGCCCGCACGCTCATCGGCCGTGCTGCGCCCAGGCAGTGGTGCTGCCGTCCTTGCGCACCAATTCGACGGTGTAGGGTTCGACCCGGCCGCCCGGGACTTCCATGCCGGGCGAGCCCAGCGGCATGCCGGGCACGGTGATGCCGCGGGCGTCCGGGCGTTCGGCGAGCAGGCGGCGGATGTCCTCGGCGGGGACATGGCCTTCGACGAAATAGCCCTCGACCTCGGCGGTGTGGCAGGAGCCCTTGCCGGGCGGGACGCCGACCTCGGTCTTGATCGGGCCGAGATCGTCGACGTCGCGGACCTCGACCGCGAAGCCGTCGGCGATCAGATGCTCGACCCATACCTTGCAGCAGCCGCAGGTCGGGGTCTTGTGGACCAGGATGCGCGGGGCGCTGCGCGGCACCGGGCTTCGCGCCGGTTTGCTGCCGGCCGCATGCAGCATCGGCGCGGGGTTCTCCGCGGCGGCGGCGACGGGCGCGGCCGGCGGCGGTGTGCGGGCGCAGGCCGACAGCAGCAGGACGGCGGCGAGTGCGCTGACGGCGAAATGGCGGTGCGCGGGCATGAACGACCTCGTGGCTCGGCGAATGCGCCCCATCATCGCGCATTGCCCGCAGTCGCTCATGTGCCGCCCCCGGGACTGCTGTCGAAATCGTCCAGCTCGATCGCGACCGCGTCGGGATCGCCGGCGGCGATCGCGCGGGCCACGGCGCGGTGTTCGGCGGCCTCGACCCAGCCGCGCAGGTCGCGGCCGCTGCGACCTGCGACGCGGGCGGCGAGCGCAGGCACCACGCTGTCGGGATCGAAGGCCAACGGCTTGCCCTGCAGCATCAGCCGCAGCAGCCGTTCGATACCGTCGCGATCCGGCGGCGGGATCTCGATCTGCCGCGGCAGTCGCGACAGCACGGCGGCGTCGATGCGGTCGCGGCGGTTGGTCGCGGCCAGCACGAACACCGGCTGCGGCCGGGCGACGATGCCGTCCATCTCCTGCAGCAACTGGCCGACGATCTCGGTCTGGATCGCGTCGCTGGCGTCGCCGCGCGCGGCGGCGACGATGTCGATTTCGTCGATGAACAGCAGCGCCGGTGCCGCTTCGCGCGCGCGCTCGAACAACTCGCGCACCTTCTGTCCGCTCTGTCCGAGGTAGCCCTGCTTGATGTCGGCGGTGGAGGCGGCGATGAAGCGCAGCCCGGTTTCGTTGGCGAGGGTGCGCGCGATCTGGGTCTTGCCGGTGCCGGGCGGCCCGTACAGCAGCAGCCCGCGCGGCACGCCGATACCGCGTTTGCGGAAGGTCTCGGCGTGCTGCAGCAGGCCGGCGAGGGTCTTGAGCTCCTGCAGGGTGGATTCGGCCAATACCAGACTGTCCCAGCCGGCGCCGGCATCGGTCGCGGTCGAGCCCTGCCGACGCATCGCCGTGGTCAGCGCGGCCAGCGCCTCGTCGGACAGCGGCGTGCGGGTGCCGTGCTCGCGCGCGGCGCGCTTGGCCAGCGCATCGAGATCGCGCCCGGACAAGCCCACGGTCAGCTCCACGGTCTGCGCCGGCAGCGGCGGCGGGATGCCGAGTCGGGTGAAGGCGCCGGCGAGCAGTTGCAGCCGCATCGCGCCATCGGGCAGACCGATTTCGACCTGTTCCTCGAAACGCGACAGCAGCGCCGGGTCGATCAGATCGCGGCGATTGGTGGCGCCGACCACCCAGACGTGGGTCTGGCGTTCGAATCCGTCCCACTGCGCGAGGAAGGCGGCGACGATCTCCTCGATCGCGCCGTCGCTGCCGATGCCGCCGCGGCGGCCGAACACCGCCTCGCATTCGTCGACGAAGATCACCGTGCGCGCTTCGGCGCGGGCCTTGCGCCACAGCGCCTGCACGTTCTCGCCGCTCTGGCCGACGTGGCCGGATTTCAGGTCCGCCAGCGACAGCGGAAAGAACGCGCAGCCCATGCTGTCGGCGAAGGCGCGGGCGATGGTGGTCTTGCCGGTGCCGGGCGGGCCGTACAGCAGCAGGCCGCGGGTGGCGGAGGCGCTGCCGGCGGCGAAATGCGCGGCCAGATCGATCAACCGGGTCTTCACCGCCGGCGCCAGCGCGACCTCGGCCCAGACCCGCTGCGGATCGGCCGCGGGGCGCAGGTGGCCGGCGCCGCGCAGCGCCCGTTCGCGCGCGAGCCGCTCGCCATGCTGCGCGTCCAGCGAGCAGGCGCGGTCGAAAGCTTCGGCCAGCCGGCGCACGTCGTCGGGCAGCGGGGGAAACGCATCGTGCTGCAGCAGATCGCGATCCCAGACCAGCACCGGCAGGCGGCCGACGGTGCGCAGCGGGATCAGCGCCAGGCCGCGGTCGTGGGCGTCGCTGATCGAGATCGCCAGATCGCCCGGGGCCATGCCGCGCATCGGCTTCCAGGCCTGCAGATCGAAGCCGGTCGGCGCATGCCGCACCGGCGCGATCCGATAGACGTGCGGGAAGGCGGGATCGCCGTCGGCGGCTTCCAGCCGCATCAGCCGGAAGCGGTGGCGGAACAACAGCAGACGCGGCAGCAGCAGGCGTTCCAGCGCGAACAGCGCGGCGATCGCGAGCCCGGCCCAGAGCAGGGGATGCTGCGGCAGCGCGTCGCGCCAGGGAAAGCCCGGCCACAGCCGCGGCAGATGCGGGGCGAGCAGCGCGGCGCCGAGCAGCAGCGCCGCGGCGAGCAGCAGCCAGGGCGAAAGTGCGCCGAGCGACACCCGCCGGCCCTGTTCGCGCCAATGCCGCGGCCGGCGCAGCAGGCGCTGCATGCCGAGCGTGGCGTAGCGCCGGCGCAGCGCGCGGTCGATGCCGCGGGCGAAGGTCTGCAGTTCGGCTTCCGCCGCTTTCGCGTCGGTGCCCGCCTGCGTTGCCGTTGCGCCCTGCTGCCCCGGATTCACGTCCCTGACCATTGCTGCCGCGACCTGCCGCAAGGCGCGGCACCGATGACGAACCCGGATGATAGCCGTGGCCCGTGACCACCGCCGAATGTGCGACGCGTCGCTTTTTTTGCGCTATCGTGGCCGCGACCCGGTCCATCGACCGGGTGCGTCATGGCCCGGGGGCGTGACGGCCGCAGCCGCTCCGGCATCGCACACCTGCGATCCCGCCGCTGCCGCCGCGGTTCCCGCTCCCGGCCACCCGTCGCGGCCGGATGCCGCGTCGTCATCGGCACAGGGGACGCCACGATGGCCATCGGCACCTTCAACGAACGGATCGCGGTCGCCTTCGCTCAGGCGAAGGCGCGATTTCCCGATGCCCGCCTGCATGTGGTGGTCGCCAGCGCTTCCACCGGTCCGACCACCACGCCGATGGCGCTGGACCGGCTCAAGGCGCTGTTCCGCACGGCCGACGGCACGGTGCTGGCGCTGGAGGAAACCGGCTACGGCGAATTCGGTCAGTTGCGCCGGCTGGACCCGCCGCCGCCGCTCCCGCCGCCGATGGAATGGCCGATCGACATGGGCCTGGCCGAGGCCGACAACCTCAAGGAAGACGCGGCCTGGATCGATCCCTACCTCAGCGTGACCCTGCGTGCCGGGCCCGGCGGCGGCCCCGAATTCGTCTTCGGCGGCAATCCGCAATGTCCGACGGTGATCGTGGACGTGCGCAGCGGGACGGTGCGCGAGGGGCGCTGAGCGCAGGTTCACGACTTGCGCATGCCGCGCGGCGGACCCGCCGCGCGGGCATCCCCGGCGTATTACTCAGTCGGCCGGGGAATATCACTCGAAGGCACGAAACGCGGTGGCCCGCTGCGTCGTGCGGGCCGCATGGTGCATGCGTCTGCCGGATTCCCCTGAACACCCCTGTCCGGTGGACCTTCGGAGCCATCCGCTCCGATGCATCCCCCAATCCCAACTGGAGTATCCCATCATGCGCAAACAACATGCCTCCGCGCTCGCCCTGCTCGCGCTCGCCGCGGTCAGCTTCCAGGCGATGGCCGAAGAACGGATCTGCCGCGGTACGCTCGGTCCGCGCCAGTTCGACAACATCCGTGTCCCCGACAACGCCGTGTGCACGCTCAACGGCACCCGTGCGCTCGGCACGCTCAGCGTCGGTCGCGGCGCCTCGGTGCAGGCCAACGGCGTCCGCATCAACGGCAACATCCAGGCCGAAGGCGCGCTGCAGGTCACGGTCGGTGCCGGTTCGCAGGTCGGCGGCAGCGTGCAGATCAAGCAGGGCGGCGGCGCCAGCATCACCGGCAGCCGGATCCAGGGCGATCTGCAGTTCGACGAGAACGTCCTGCCGATCACGGCTTCGGACAACACCATCGGCGGCAATCTGCAGGCGGTGAAGAACTTCGGCGGCCTCGCGCTGTATCGCAACGTCATCGCCAGCGGCCTGGAGTGCAAGGAGAACGATCCGGCGCCGGTCGGCGGCGGCAACAGCGCGTCGAGCAAGGTCGACCAGTGCGCCGGTCTGTGATCCGGACCGCTTCGCCCCGGTAAATGCCGGACCGACGGATCGGCAAGCGCCGGGTCGACGCTTCGATACCGCGTCGGGCAGCGCCGCAGACATCGGCGTTGCCACGGCATACGGAGGTGCCTTACGTGAGCCCCGCGACAGGTCCAGGATGGGCTTGTCCGGGGTACCGATCGATCTTCCGCGGTCCGGAGCGTCGGCCTCCGATGCCGGGCCGGGGCGCCTGCGCGGTCGATCCCCGTTCCGGGCAGCGGCCGGATGAGGGAAATCACTCAGCGACGATCGGCGTTCTACTCATGCCGGCGTCCCGTTCAGTGTTCCGCCACGACAGGCCCCCTATGGTGGGCCCCGGTGCGCTGCAGGGGATCGCGGCGTCCGGAACCATCCTTCCCCGAGATGAGGAGCGGAAACATGAAGCGCACGTCGCGGTATCCCCGGGCCCTCGGCCTCGCTGCTGCCCTGCTCCTCTGCAGCGCCGCCGCCGAGGCCGCAGTGACCGTCACGGTGACCGGCCCGTCGACCGCGCGCGCCGATTTCGCGCTTGGCGGCACTCCGGCCGTGCCGCAATACACCGGCACCCTGTTTCTCGAATTCGAAGCTCCGATCGCGCTGACCGCGGCGAATCTGGGGATCAGCGCGCAGATCGTGAACCCGTCCGATCCGGCGTTCGCGGCCCGGCTGCCGGCGGGCGGGCAGGTCACGGTGTCGGCCGGCTTCCCGGTCATGGTGTCGGTCGATCCGCCCGCGGCGGGCGGCTTCGAATTCATCAACGCCGCACGGGTCGAGCTCTACACGACCCGGTTGTCCTACACCCCGAATACCCCCTACCGCCTCTACAAGGCTTCGGCCGGGCAGCCGTTCTACGATCTGACCGAGGACGTGTTCGCCGGGTCCATCCGCAGCCGGGCCCGCACCGGCGGCTTCTCCGACTTCATCATCCTCTCCGACAACCGCACGCCGTATCAGGCGGTGCTCGACAGCTATGCGGCCTTGAACGGCGAGGTCGGCGACGACGGCATCGATCCGCTCACCCGCGCGGCGCTGGAACTGGATGTGGACGAGAGCTTCGAGGAGTTTCTCGAAGGCGAATACGCCGACGCCCGCGAGGAACTGGACGATCTGGAACTGCGTGTCGCCACCGAGTCCGGGATCACCATCGCCAATCGCTGGCGCGCCGGCGGTGCGTTGGACAACGATGCCGGTTCGATCCAGGCGCGTGCGGCCGCCCTCGATTTCCATCTGCGCCGGCTGATCGCGAGCACCGGCGGCGGCGGCGAGGAAGACGACGACTGACCGGCGCGGATCAG
>JBIJAD010000328.1:0-4648 GCA_044345955.1 Lysobacteraceae bacterium | reverse complement strand
CTGCGCGAGCCGCGGACGCTGCGCGGCTGCACCGACGGTCGCATCGTCGTCGCCGATGCGCGCGGTGTGATCGCGTTCGATCCGGCGACGCGGCGTGCGCGGCGCCTGTACACGGTGGCCGGCGACGACGGTGTGCATCTGCCGGAATCCCTCGGCTGCGACCGCGAAGGTCGGGTCTGGGTGTCGATCTTCGGCGGTGCGCTGGTGCTGCTGGCGCCCGATGGCCGTGTGCTGCGGCGATTTTCCGCCGAGCACACCCTCGACGGCGACGCCGAGGCCTACATCGACCTGCGCTTCGCGCCGAACGGCGCGCCCTGGTACAGCGACGGTCGCGATCTGCGGCGCTGGGAGGGCAGTGGCTTCCGCAGGCTGCCGCTGCCCGAAGGCGGTTATGTCTACGCGCTGGACTTCGCCTCCGCCGACACCTTGTGGGTGACGCGTTTCGGTGCGCTCGAACGCTATCGCTTCGACGGCGAGCGCCTTCATCTGCTCGAACGCATCGCCGGCGAAGAAGGCCTGCCGGTGGTGGAAACCCGCAGCGTGCGCGTCGGCGCCGGCGGCCAGGTCTGGCTCAACAGCGTGCGCGGCCTGATCCAGTACGACCCGACGGTGCGGCGGGTGAGGGTGTACGGTCTGCGGGATGGACTGTCGCTGCTGGACACGACCGCCGATCAGCTCGTCGATGGTCCTGCCGATCGCGGCATGATCCTCTCCGGCCGCGATCTGGTGCTGTTCGACCCCGGTCGTCCGTTGCCGGCGCCGCGCGTCTCGCCGCTGGCGATCGAAACCCTGGAACTGCGCCGTGGCGAGGACAGCATTGCGTTCGCCGACGACAGCGTCGTCATGCGCCCGGGCGATCGCGACCTGCGGGTGGTGGCGCGGGTGCTGTCGCTGACCGATCCGGCCGCGCATCGCTATCGTTTCCGCCTGTTGGGCTACGATCCGGACTGGGTGCTGCAGGGCGATCGCGGCGAACGGGTGTTCTCGTCGCTGCCGCCGGGCAGTTACGCGCTGCTGATCGAAGGCGCGAACGCCGACGGCCTGTGGTCGCCGACGCGGCGCATCGCATTGACCGTGGAAGCGCCGTGGTGGCAGCGCTGGTGGGCGATCCTTCTCTACGCCTGCGCCGCATCGGCGCTGATCCTGTGGCTGGCGCATCTTGACCGGGTGCGGTTGAAACGTCGCCACAACTATCAGTTGATCCGGCAGAAGCGCGAACTGGCCGAGCAGGCTTCGGCGTCCAAGAGCCGTTTCCTCGCCAATCTCGGGCACGAGATCCGCACGCCGATGACCGGCGTGCTGGGCATGAGCGAACTGCTGCTGTCCGCGCCGCTGGACGAACGCCGTCGGCAGCAGGTCGGCGCGATCCGCCGCGCCGGCGAACATCTGCTGCGGCTGGTCGACGATGCGCTGGATCTGGCGCGGATCGAGGCCGGTCGCCTCACCCTCGACGAAGCGCCGTTCGCGCTGGAGGCGGTGGTCGAGGATGTGGCCGCGCTGTTGCGTCCGCTCGCGGAGCGCAAGGGCCTGCGTTTCGTCTGTGAAGTCGCGGCCGAGGTCCGCGGCGGCTGGCGCGGCGACGCCACCCGGGTGCGCCAGATCCTGCTCAATCTGCTCGGCAACGCGATCAAGTTCACCGCGCGCGGCGAGGTTGCGCTGCGGATCGAGCCGCTGTCGCCGCGCGGCCTGCGTCTGAGCGTGAGCGATACCGGCCCGGGGCTGGATGCGGAGCAGCAGCGGCGGTTGTTTCAGCGTTTCGAGCAGGCCGAGGGCGCGCGCACGGCCAGCCGCTACGGCGGCAGCGGCCTGGGACTGGCGATCAGCCGCGAACTGGCGGTCGCGATGGGCGGCGGCATCGAACTGATCAGCGCACCGGGCGAAGGCGCGTGTTTCGTTGTGCGCCTGCCGCTGCCGCGCGCCGCGCTGTTGGAGACGGAGGCGTCATCCCCGCCGCGCGCCACGGCGGCCGCTGCGCGCGAGATCCTGCTGGTCGAGGACGATGCGATCGTCGCGGATGCGCTCGCCGGTCTGCTGCAGGCGCAGGGCCATCGCGTCGTCCACGCCACGCACGCCCTGGCGGCGGTGAGCGCGCAGGCCGCGCGACGCTTCGATCTGGCCTTGCTCGATCTCGATCTCCCGGGCATGGACGGCCTCGCCCTCGCGCGCCTGCTGCGCGCGCAGGGCTTCGACCGCCGGTTGATCGCGATCACCGCCCGCGCCGATGCCGATGCCGAACCGCAGGCTCTGGCGGCAGGATTCGATGCGTTCCTGCGCAAGCCGCTGACCGGCGAGCGACTGGCGGAGGCGATCGCGCGCCACACCGAAGCATTGTCGTAGGGCGGGCTCTGGCCCGCCGTGTCGGCGCAGGTTCTTGTGGGAGGCCCGGAAGGGCCGATGCTTCTGCTGTTGCTTGCGGGATGAAGATGCGGATGCGAATTCTCGGCCGCTGTCGCTTCAACCGTTGTCATCCCGGCGAAGGCCGGGATCCAGCTTTGGATTGGCTTTCTCTGTTCCGTGGTTTCGCTCGCTGCCGCGAGCGAGCCACCTTTCTTTGCTTGTGCAAAGAAAGAGTGGCCCAAAGAAAGCACACCCCGTCGGTTGCGCCCGGCGCTGCGCGCCGGGTCCGCGGGCTTCGCGGGGTTTTTCGACAGTACATCCTTGTACTGTCGAAAAACGCGCGACTTCCTGTCGCGCGCCCTTCGGGCCTGATCCGCGGATCAGGCCGCAACCAGGGGCCCCGGTAGGTCAAGACCAGAGCCGGATAGTAGAGGCTGCGGCAACTTCAAGTTGCTGGATCACATGCAAAGACGCCGTTGTTCTGATCCGCGAGAGGCATCGTGAGGTCGCATGGCGACGGATAACGCCATGGGCCCGCGAGAAATTCGTGCGTCAGATATCAAACGATTGATTCTATTGATCGCTGGTTGCGTTGACGCGAGGTGAAGGTGGCGGGAGAATCCGCGTTATGCCTCGCTTTGGGGTTTAATTGTAGTTGGGCCTTATGAATCATCTTATTGCGTCGCTTGAGCAAGCTCTCAACTCCAAGAATCACTACTCGGCTCTAGCTATTTCACTTGCTCTTCCAGATATATGCGGATGGATCGAAGATCCAAAGCAGTTTTCAAAATCTCGGTGCATCGCATGGTTCGAGAAATACATGCAGCCAGCCTACATTCGCCCGGCGACAAAGCTATTTCCTGAACACAACTTCTTAACTGGTAGTGATTTTTATGCGCTGCGCTTACCTGCATGAAGGCCGTGATGAAATTGTCGAACAGAAAGCACAGGAAGCTTTGGAAAGGTTTCAATTCGTTGTGCCACCGGAGGGTTGTGTCGTGCACAGTAATCAGTTCAACAACAGCTTACAACTTCAAGTTGATATCTTTTGTCGAGAAATCGCAGATGCAGTGAGTAGAGCCTATCTCAAAATTCCCTGAGCAGCAAAACAACAGCAGAAACCTGCACAAACCCTAGAAAATTCTCCGGATACAGCTCCCAGCGATTCAGTAACCGGCGTTTGTGCTTCATCCAGGCGAAGAACCGCTCCACGATCCAGCGCCGCTTGTATCGTCGCAACTCCCGCCCGTCCTGCGTCTTCGGCTTCTTCCTGTTCTTCCGATGTGGCGAGACCATCTTGACACCCCTGCCTCGAAGATCGTCGTCAAGATCATCACTGTCGTATGCCCGGTCGCCGATCAGCACGTCGGGCATCGCCTCGATCATGTAGAAGTCGAAGCTCAACTGCACCAATTTCACTTCATGGTGGTTCGCCGCATGCGTGCTGACCGACAGCGGCAAGCCCGCACGATCCACAATCGCCATGATTTTCACGCCTTTCCCGCACTTCGTGTTGCCGATCTCCAATCCGCCGCCACGCCCATTCGCAAACGTCGCGTCGATGTAGCACTCGGACGTATCGAGAAGATCCTGATCCCGCAGATCGTTCGCCAGATCGACCAAGATCCCGCGCAACACTTCCTGCTGCGCCCACGCCTGGAACCGCCGATGCACCGTCTTGTAGTTCGGATACGACTGCGGAAGCATGTGCCATTGGGCTCCGGTCTTCAGCACCCACAACACTGCATCGAGCACCCGCCGGGCCGGTACCGGCTTGCGGCCGGGGCGCTCGTCGGGGATGTTTTCCTCCGGAAAGTGATGCCTGATCCGGTCCCAATGCGCGTCTGAAATCTTCACCATCCGGCTATTTTGCAGCAGTTTTCCTCAGATTTCTATTTTGAGATAGCTTCTAGATTCATGTCGGACGTAGCTGGCAATCCAGATGCGATGCAAAGAATGTCTCAGTTATTGCTCATAAGGGATGTAAATGGTAATCCACTCCCAATGCCGGCCTAACCCTTCCGTCGAGAGGGGCCACTCAGAAGCTGCGCTTCTGGGTTCCCTTCGCGGCTTTGCCGCTGCGGCGGCCTCTCGCGTCAAACGTTGGGCCTCTTCACAGAAACGGGGTCAGGTTCAGTTTCTGGTTCCAAAGACTGAACCTGATTCCGTTTCACTCGTTTTGATTGGCATAAACGACATCTCCGATCCGACATGCCGTTCTGGAATCGGAGACCCATAGGGCGACGGACAGGAGGTCCGTCGTTTTTCGACAAGACAAGGATGTCTTGTCGAAAAATCCTGACCAAAGTTC
>JBIJAD010000329.1:0-4648 GCA_044345955.1 Lysobacteraceae bacterium | reverse complement strand
GCCGTCCTGCCGCGCTCGGGACCGCCAATTCTAGCCGCCCCGCCCGGCCGGGACAAGGAAAGCCCGGGCGGAGCACGGGCAGCGCGCCGCGCATGGCAGAATGCGCCCATGTCCTATCTCGTCCTCGCCCGCAAGTGGCGCCCCCGTCGTTTCGCCGAACTGGTCGGGCAGGAGCACGTGGTCCGCGCGCTCAGCAACGCCCTCGACACCGGCCGGGTGCACCACGCCTTCCTGTTCACGGGCACCCGCGGGGTGGGCAAGACCACCATCGCCCGGATCTTCGCCAAGTCCCTGAACTGCGAGCGCGGGACCTCGGCCGAGCCCTGCGGCGAGTGCAACGCCTGCCGCGACATCGACGCCGGGCGGTTCATCGACCTGCTGGAGATCGACGCCGCCAGCAACACCGGCGTGGACGACGTCCGCGAGGTGATCGACAACGCCCAGTACATGCCCTCGCGCGGCCGGGTGAAGGTCTATCTGATCGACGAAGTCCACATGCTGTCGAAATCGGCGTTCAACGCGCTGCTGAAGACGCTTGAGGAGCCGCCGGGGCACGTGAAATTCCTGCTCGCGACCACCGACCCGCAGAAACTGCCGGTCACCGTGCTCTCGCGCTGCCTGCAGTTCAATCTCAAGCGTCTGGAAGAACCGCAGATCCAGGGGCAGATGACGAAGATCCTGGCCGCCGAAGGCATCCTGGTCGAGCCGGGCGCCATCCGCCAGCTTGCCCGGGCCGCCGACGGCAGCCTGCGCGACGGTCTGTCGCTGCTGGACCAGGCGATCGCCTACACCGGCGCCTGCGCCGCCGCCGAGGGCCGCGAGGGTGCGCCGCTGACCGACGCCGGCGTGGCCGCGATGCTCGGCACGGTCGACCGCCTGCGGGTCGGTGCGCTGCTGGAGGCGCTGGCGGCGGGCGACGGCCCGGCGCTGCTGGGCGAAATCGCGGCGCTGGCCGAGTTCTCGCCCGATTGGGGCGGAGTGCTGGACGCGATCGCCGAGGCCTTCCACCGCGTCCAGGTCCGTCAACTGGTGCCTTCGGCGGAGATCGACGATGAAGGCATCGCGATCGACGCGCTCGCCGGTCGTTTGCGTCCCGAGGTCGTGCAGTTGTGGTACCAGATGGCGCTCCAGGGACGCCGCGACATCGGTCTGGCGCCGAGCCCGCGCGCCGGGTTCGAAATGAGCCTGCTGCGGATGCTGGCGTTCCGGCCGAGCGAGGCGGGCACCGGGCAGCCCGAGCGCCCTGCGGCCGCGCCAGCGCGCGGGCCCGATGCCGCCCGCGCCGCCCTGCAGGGTGCGCCGGCCGCCGCCGCGGCGCGTGCGTTGCCCGCCGCGGCCAGTGAAGCGACGGCGTTCGCGTCGTCCGCGCCTCCTCCCGCCCGCACGCCCGCGGCGCGGATCGAAATCCCGGCATCGACACCCGTCGCGCCGCCCCCGGCCGCCGCTTCGGCGTCCGCCACCGCGCCCGCCGGCGGGATCGACAACGACCGCTGGCTGGAGCTGATCGCCGGTTGCGGTCTGCGCGGCGGCCCCCATGTTCTGGCCTCGCATGCGGCCTTCCTGGGCTATGCCGAGGGCGTGTTCCGGCTGTCGGTGGACGAGGAATTCCGCATGCCCGCGGCGGTCAAGGCGCTGACCGAGGCCCTGTCCACGCGTCTGGGCGGCCCCGTGCAGATCCGCTTCGAGGCCGGTCGCCCGGCCCAGGGCGAGACACTGCAGCAGCGCACCGAACGCCAGCGCGATGCGCGTCAGGCCGAGGTCGAAGCGCAGTTCATGGCCCATCCCGACGTGCAGCGGCTGATCGGGCAACACGGCGCGAAGCTGGTGCCCGACTCGATCCGCCCCCACGACGAATGAAGACGCGGCCGCGCGCCGCACCCCGCCCACACTTCAGCAGAGAACCCCCATGCGCGGAAACATCGCCCAACTCATGCAGCAGGCGCAGAAGATGCAGGAGAACCTGCAGCGCGCCCAGGCCGAACTGGCCAATCTCGAAGTCACCGGCAGCGCCGGCGGCGGCATGGTCAGCGTCACCCTGACCGGCCGCATGGAATGCCGCAAGGTCCGGATCGATCCGAGCGTGCTGTCGGATGCGGAAATGACCGAAGACCTGATCGCCGCCGCGATCAACGACGCGGTGAACAAGGCCAACGCCGAATCGCAGGCGAGGATGGCCGGCGCCACCGCCGGCATGCCGATCCCGCCGGGGATGAAGATTCCGGGGATGTTCTGAGTCGGTGCGGACGACGGGGCATCCTGCTGCCGCATCCGCAACGCCTGCGACAAGCGTCGTTTTCGCAGGCGCACGGGCCGCGCTGCGCGCGCGGCCCGTGCGCACGTCCATGTGCGCGTACACCCTGCTGATCCCATGACCGCCTCGCTGCTCGAACAACTGATCGACGCCTTCCGGATCCTTCCCGGCGTAGGCCAGAAGACCGCGCAGCGGATGGCCTATCACGTGCTGGAACGCGACCGCGAAGGCGCGACGCGCCTGGCCGGCGCGCTCGCGGAAGCCGTGGAGCGCATCGGTCACTGCAGCCGCTGCCGCGATTTCACCGAAGGCGAGATCTGCCCGATCTGCGCCAGCGCCGCGCGCGATGCGCATCTGCTGTGCGCGGTGGAATCGCCCGCCGACCGGCTGGCGATCGAACAGGCCACCGGCTATCGCGGCCTGTATTTCGTGCTGCAGGGCCGGCTGAGCCCGCTGGACGGCATCGGCCCGCGCGAGCTGGGTCTCGACCTGCTGGCCGCGCGGCTGGCCGAGGGCGAAGTCCAGGAACTGGTGATCGCGACCAACCCCACCGTCGAAGGCGAGGCCACCGCGCACTATCTCGCCCAGCTCGCGCGCCAGCACGGCGTGAAGCCGACCCGTCTCGCCCACGGCGTGCCGCTGGGCGGCGAACTCGAATACGTGGACCGCGGCACCCTGTCGCATGCGTTCGGTTCGCGCAGCGAGATGCCGCCGTAGGGCGGCCCCGGCCCGGCATCCGGCTCGCGCCACTACCGAGGATCGAATCGTTATCGGGACCGCCACGAACCGATGCGTCGCAATGGCGGGCCAGGGTCCGACCTACGTACAATCCGGCCATCGCCACAGGAGACGGCCATGTCGGACACCATCTTCCACAGGATCATCCGCCGCGAGATTCCCGCGAGCATCGTGTACGAGGACGACGCGATCATCGCGTTCAGGGACGTCGCACCGCAGGCGCCGGTCCACGTGCTGTTCGTGCCCAAGGTCACGATCCCGACCCTCAACGATGTGTTGCCGGATCAGGCCGCGATCGTCGGCCGCCTCGCCGTCGCTGCCGCGAACTACGCCAAGGCCCAGGGCTTCGCCGAGGACGGCTATCGCATCGTGATGAACTGCAACGACCACGGTGGGCAGACGGTGTTCCAGATCCATCTGCATCTGCTGGCGGGGGCGCCGTTGGGGCGCTTCGGGTGAGCAATCCCTATGCGCCGCCGGAAGCGCTGGTCCGGGATCCATCGCCCCACAGGCTCACGCTTCTCGATGCGCTGCTGCTCGGTACGCCCGCGCTGTTGTATGCGGCGCATGGCTTGATGTTGCTCGGCGTGATCGTCTACGCGCATCTGGATACCGAAGTCCGCCGCGAGCCCATGCTGTTCGAAGTCCTGCGTCGGCCGCTGATCGTGATCCAGCCGATCTGCACCTTGTTCGCGGCGGCCATGCTGCTCGTGCGCAGGCGTCTGGCGCTGATCGGCGCGTTCGGGCTTCCGATCCTCGTGAGCGCATACTGGGTCTACTACGAGACGAATTTTCCGCTGCTGTACCTGTCCGTCAGCGGACCGCTCGCGCTGTACGTTCTGCTGCTGGCGGCGCTGCGCAGGTTGAAGTGATCGATGCTTCGTGCCTGGGCCGGGGGCGGGCATGCACTCAGTGCCAGTCGAGTTCCCCGCGCACCACCGTGCACACCCGGCCGCCCGACCACACGTCGCCGGCGTCATCGACGGTCAGCTCGATGATCGCGTCATGGCCGACTTCGCGGCCCTGGCTGATGCGGTAGAAGCCGCCGTCGCCGGGCAGGGCGTTCTGCGAGGCCAGCCAGGCGGCAAGGGTGGCGTTGGCGGCGCCGGAGGCCGCGTCCTCGAACTGCGCCGGTGCGCCGACCCACGCGCGCACGGCAAGGTAGTAGACCGGGTCGTCGCTGCGTGCATACACGCAAAGGCCCATGCTTTCGGTCGACTGCGCGAGCCGGCCGATCGCTTCCCACGGCGGGTTCGCGGCACGCAGCACGGTTTCGCTTTCGAGTTCGGCCAGCCACCAGCGCCGGCCGCCGTCCATCAGCGCGGGCGGCAGGCGGCCGAGCGGCAGATGGGCGAGCACGTCCTGCAGACGCGGGTCGTCGGCGCCGGCGATCTCGCGCACGCTCGCGCGCGGGGTGCGCACCGCGATCGTGCGCGTGCGACCCTCGCCGGTCACCCGCAGCGGCAGGCGGCCGGCGATGCCGTCCTGCACCAGCAAGCCGTCCTGCGGGGTCGCCAGTCCGGCTTCCAGGACTGCATGCGCGGTGCCGACGCTGGGATGGCCGGCGAACGGCACCTCGCGGCGTGGGCTGAACATGCGGATGCGATAGCTGGCCGCGTCGTCGAGCGGCGGCAGCACGAAGGTGGTTTCCGGCAGCCG
>JBIJAD010000326.1:0-4649 GCA_044345955.1 Lysobacteraceae bacterium | reverse complement strand
GGTCGAAACGCTCGCCAATCGCGTGGAGATGCTGCAGACCTTCGGCATGCCGGATCGCCCGTCGCTCTGGGGCTGGGACGCGTATCGGCGCAGCCGTCGCAGCGCGGTCGAACTGGCGCGCGATTCGGCGATGCAGACCCTGACCCGCAGCGGACTGCAGGCATCGGACATCGACGCGCTGATCGTCTGCAACGGCGGCGGGCTCAATTACTTCCGGCAGAACGCGTTCATCGCCGAGCTGGCGGACGCCCTTGGACTGCGATGCGATTACGTCTCCTGGATCGGCGGGGCAGGGTGCACGTCGTTGTGTTCCGCGGCGAAGACCGCGAGCGCTCTGGTGCGGTCGGGGGACCATGCCAACATCCTGACCATCACGGTCGACAAGTACGAGGACGACGCGGTCCGCTTCCAGCGTTTCGGTGTCTTCAGCGATGGCGCCTGCAGTTTCATCGTCCGTGGCCGGGGTGCGATCGATTACGCTCTGGTCGGGGTGGCTTCGGCCTCTTCCCTGCCTTCGCTGCGCAGCGGAGAGCAGGACCTCGCCGAGAAATGCCGGCTGATACAGGCGGTATTCCAGCGCGCCGGTGCCGGTGCGGATTTCCCGTATGCGGGCAGCGTGCTGCTGACCAGCAATGTCTTCCTGCCGATCCAGCAGCTCGAGCAATCGGTCTTTCCGGTCAAGGGGCTGCAGTCTTACCGGAAGAACACGGCGCGTTACGGCCATTGTTCCGCGGCCGATCCCGTCATCAATCTCGTCGACTACTGCCGGGAGGAGGGCGAGCGGGCCGCGAAGCATGCGGTCCTCGCCTGGAGCGCCTACGGTCACTTCGGAGTCATGCTGCTCGAGCGGCGGGAGCGCTGACGAAGGATCGGGTCGGGTTGCCGCGCACCCGGTCCGGCGCCGATGCGGACGGCTGGTTTCGCTGCGTACTCAGGCCCGGCGGGCCTGGCTCGTCATGCCGAAGACCGCGGCGATGTCCGCGAGCGTCCGGGATTGCAGCACTTCGATGACCTCGTCCGGCTCGAGCTCGATCTCCAGCGCGGCCTGGGCATCGGCGAGCGCGATCACCAGGCCGATAGAGTCGACGAGATCCTGCACTTCGGTCTCGCGCGTGATCGCGGATCGATCGGCATGCGCGGACGAGAACGTGTCGATGATGATGCGTTCGATTGCGTCGATGTCGGAATGCATGGCATCGCCAATGGGTGTGAATGAATTGTTCCGGGACCGGTGTGGCGGCCGTGTCGGTCGGATTCAGGTGCGGAAGATGAGTCCCGTCATCGCGCCGCGGGCCGAATTGATCGGTCCGGTCCTGGCACCGGGGAAGATGCGCAGGTAGGCGCCGCCGAAACTGTCCCCGAAGCAGAATCCGCCCCAGACGGCCTTGCACATGGCCAGCCCGTCCCCTCCGGATTGGCAGAGGAATCTCCGCGGTTCGATGAACTCCTGCGCGAGCCAGGTGCCTTCGGCCAATCCGTCCTCGAGGATCCGATCCCATTCCTCCGCCGCCGTGTTCTGGCCGATATGGACATCTTCGCCGCCGTAGCTCTGGCCTTTCTTCAACACGAATCCGGTGCGATGGTCGCGCAGCAGATCGGGAAGCCGGTGCCGGCTGCCCTGGTAGGTGACCTCGCGATCGGCGAGTTCCCGCGCCCAGGGGACGTAGCGCTCGATCGCCTCCCGATCGCCGCCGTCGTACCTGTCGGTCTCCAGCGCCTGGGACAGCAGTGCCAGACTCCGTTTGCAGCCGAGATAGCCGGCTGCCGGGCTGTTGAAATAAACCACGCGTCCGCGCTTGAAGGCCATCACGAAGCGCGGCGGGTAGTGCTTGAGCACGGCGTAATCCCAGACGACGTGCAGCCGGGTGTCGCCGCAGTACAGATCGTCGCCGCGCCTGACGACCTCATGCTGCTCGCAGCGGACCAATCGCCCGCCGACGCCGCCGATCCGGGACAGCGCCTCCTGGTAGCAGACTTCCGAGAGGTCGCCGTAGGCACCGAACGCCGGTCGTGCGCCGTCCGCGATGGCGGCGACATTGATTTCGTTACCGGCGATGCCGCGCTCTCGCGCGACGCGGATCATGTACTGGAACAGCGTCAGCATGCAGCGCCCGAATTCGGGCTCGATCCCGGACTCCGCCACGAAGCGCGCGTAGGGCGACGTGTGCCGGAACGTCTCGAACATGAATTCGGTTTCGAGCCCGCCGAGGCTGCCGTAGGGGTTGAGCTCGACGCATTTGAAGCCCGACTCGCCCTCGAGGAAATCGCCTCGACCGATCGCGAAATCCAGGCCGTCCGGCTCGGAGAACAGGGCGGGGGCCAGCCCGCGCGGGTTGATCCCGTAATACGCGCCGATCCGTGCACCGTCGTTGTCGAAAATCCTTTCGGGAATCGTGCGCAGAAGCCTGAAGACCGCGGTCGTGGCGCGCTCGAATTCCGCGAGGCGGTCGCTTCCGATGAAGATCGGCCAGCTCTGGACCGGATAGTCGCACGGGACGCCGCTGAGGTCGGTCGGCTGCGCGTACTCGGGGTGGCGGTCGACGAATTCGAGGAAGCGCCGAAGAATATGCTCGTCTTTCGTTGCGTGCTGTTCGATGTCGATTCCGATCACGTGACTTGTCGTCCCAGTCCATTGATGAAGTGGGCGGCAGGCATCGCGACGAATGGTGTGGTACGCGCCCCGCACGCTCGTGCGTCGAATTGGGCGGAAATCCCAAGGCGACGATCTGACTTTAACACGATACCGCTGCGCGGCATGCCGATATGCGAGACCGGGAACTGCGGCATGCGGGCGCGAAATGCGGGGCGGCTCAGGCCGCCCCGTTCGGACCTGCGAGACCGGCTTCGACCGCGCCGACGAGATCGGCGACCGTGATCGACTGGTACATCTCCAGGATATGTTCGGACGAGAACTCGACGTCGTATTCGGATTCGATGCGGGCGACGATCATGGTCAGGCCGAGCGAATCGAAGCCGATGTCGCCGAGGTCCGTTTCCATGGCGATGCCGACTTCCTCCGAATATGCCGCCCGAAGCGACTCGATCACGATCTCCTGCACCTTGGCCGCGAGGTCCATGGCTCGTTCCTGCTCTTGTGGGGGCTTGGGCGTGACCCTATCCTAGCCACGCGAGAAACGGGCCGCAAGGGTTCGTCGCCCGGCCCCAGGAGTTATGGAACCGCATGAAAGCCGTTGATCCCCGGACGCCGCTGCGGATCGTCGAAGTGTCCGCCGAAGACGGCGTGGACTTCGAGGCGATCGCGGAACTGGCGGAGCGCGCGTTCCGGCGCAACTATCAAGGCAAGTTGCGCGTGGTCTGCGATGTCGATTATTACGAGCGCCTGCTCGGCGGCGGGGACTGGATCGGCGCGCTCGCTTTCGATCAGGGCAGCGGTGCGCCGGTCGGCTGCTATTTCGCGCTGCTGCGCACATTGTGCCGCAAAGGCGAAGTGTTCCCGGCGTCCTACTCGACGAGCTGGGTGGTGGACCCGGCTTACCGCCGCACCGGAGCGTCCCTGCTGATCTGGAAAACGCTCAACGCCAGGCTTCGCGAGCGTCGTTGCATCACCCTCGGCGCCGCGCACGGCGGCAATTCCGGTACGCGTGCCGATGCCGTGTTCCGCAATGCCCCCGCCGATCGACGGGTTTCGGTGATCGCCGCGAGCGGTGCGATCTGGAGCAGGTCCCTTGGGGGCGCGCCCTCGAGGCCGCGCCCTCAGGCGCTGAGGATGCAGCGCCTGTGTTTCGTCGACGGCCCGTATGCCTACGAAGATCCCGATGCGCCGGTGACCCGCAGCGCTTACGAGTCGATGCTGTCGTCCCGCGATCTGCTGCGCTTCGCACCGACCGGGAATTTCGCCCGGACCTACTTCAACAGCGAGGAAGACCGCTCCGGGACGCTGTGGCTGCAGTTCGAAGGCGGGGCCTGCTGCGCGGTCGGCTATTCGATGTTCGCCCTCGCCCTGGACGATGTGCCGATCGGACAGACCGGCCGCATCCAGTTCTTCCAGTCATTCGGCTGCGATGAGGACCAGCAGGTCGCCGTGCTCGATGAGGTTTGCGGATTTCTCGCGCGGGCGGGGTGTTCTTCCGCAAGCCTGCTCGATCAGCGCACGATCGATGCCGCGACGCTGTCCCGCTGCAGCTTCGTCGAGACGCAGGATGTCGTCACCATCAGTTTCGGGGTGGAACCGTCGCTCGCGGACAGGTTCGAGGATTGTTCGCCCTGCGCGCTGGACTTCATCTGACGAAGGGCTGGCGACGGCGCGCTAGCGCAGGCTCAACGGCCGCATGTCGGTCCAGGTCGCGTTGATGTATTCGAGGCAGGCTTCCTTGGTGCCTGTCGGGCCGACCTGCCGCCATCCGGCCGGTGCAGGTTTGTCGAGCGGCCAAAGCGAATATTGCTCTTCGTGGTTCACCAGGACCTGGTACTGCCGGTCGGCGTCGTCCTTCTCAAGCACGGTCTTTTTGCTCCTGTCGCACGGATGCGGCGTGTCCGGGCAGATCGTGCCCCACGCGGCGCTTGCGTGTTGAACCCGAGGGTGTTGTCATCCAAGGGGACCCGGCCGATCATAGCCGACAGGCCGGGCTCTGTATACAGGGCGGGGGCAGGAAGCGGTGTGGGGCTGGGCGGCTGGACCACGGAAAGAG
>JBIJAD010000327.1:0-4649 GCA_044345955.1 Lysobacteraceae bacterium | reverse complement strand
CGGCGCGCAGTTGCAGCGTCAGGACGACGTGGTCGTGATCCGCGAGCTGATCGTGGGCGGCCCGGCGATGCTCAGCGGCAAGCTCAATGCCGGCGACCGGATCGTCGGTGTCGGCCAGGGGCCGCAGGGCCCGATGGAGGACGTGATCGGCTGGCGCATCGACGATGTCGTCGACAAGATCAAGGGCCCCAAGGGCACCGTGGTCCGGCTGGACATCGTGCCGGCCGAGGCGGTGCTCGACAGCAAGCCCGTGCGGATCGTGCTCAAGCGCGCCGAGGTCAAGCTCGAAGACCAGAAGGCGAAGGGCGAAGTGTTGTCGATCCCCGGCGCCGAAGGCGCGCCCGCGCGCCGGATCGGCGTCATCCGCCTGCCGGCCTTCTACCAGGACTGGGAAGGTCGGCGCCGCAACAACCAGGAAGCCGCTTCCGCCACCCGCGATGTCGAGCGTCTGCTGCGCGAGTTCCGCGGCAAGGACGTGGACGGTGTGGTGATCGATCTGCGCAACAACGGTGGCGGCTCGCTCGGCGAGGCGGTCGAACTCACCGGCCTGTTCATCGACAAGGGCCCCGTGGTGCAGGTGCGCGAATCCGGCGGCGACATCAAGGTCGACGGCGACACTGCGCCCGGCGTGGTCTGGGAGGGCCCGCTGGCGGTGCTCATCAACCGCGGCTCGGCCTCGGCCTCGGAGATCTTCGCCGGCGCGATCCAGGACTACGGTCGCGGCCTGATCATCGGCGAGACCACCTTCGGCAAGGGCACGGTGCAGAGTCTGGTCGATCTGGACCGCTGGCCGATGGCCGACGGCAAGCGCTTCGGCCAGGTCAAGCTGACCATCGCCCAGTTCTTCCTGCCCGGCGGCAGCAGCACCCAGAATCGCGGCGTGGTCCCGGACATCAAGTTCCCGGTCACGGTCGACGCCAGCGAATACGGCGAGAGCACCTACGACAACGCCCTGCCGTGGTCCCGGATCGCCGCGGTGCCCTACACCCGCTATGGGGACTTCTCGCCGCTGCTGCCGCGGCTGGAAACCCTGCACCGCGAGCGCATCGCCAAGGACCCCGAGTTCCGCTGGTGGAGCGAGGACATCGCCCGTTTCCGCGAGGAAAACGCGCGCAAGTGGATTTCGCTCAACGAGGCCGAGCGCCGCGCCGAGCGCGACCGCGACGCCGCCGAGCGCAAGCAGCGCCAGGAGCAGCGTCGTGCGCTGGGTCTGGACATCGATCCGCTGGGCGAAGACAACGACGACGGCCTGAACGCCAGCGAACGCGACATCGCCCGCGACGCCGCGCGCGAGAAGGCCTCCGAGAAGCGCCCGGATCCGCTGCTGCGCGAATCGGCCGCGATCCTCGCCGACGCGGTGCGCGTGCTCGACGAGGACAAGCCCCTCTCGGCCCGGGTCCTGCTGACCGGCGCCCGCGAGCCGGGGCAGTGGGCCGACTGAGCCCGGACTTTCGCCCGCGGACGCAGGGCAAGATCCGGATAGCGGGCGCCTGCGGGCGCCCGTAGTCTTTGCGGCATGAAGACCGCCGCCGCAACCTCCGTCGCCCGTTCCGACCCGCGTGATCCGCTCGACTGCGCCCGCGCGCTGCTCGACGCCGGCGAACCCACCCTGGCCGCACTGGCGAAGGCGGTCGGTCTCAGCCCCTCGCATCTACAGCGCCGTTTCCGCGCGCGGTTCGGCCTGAGCCCGGCCGAATATCTCGCCCAGCGCAAGCTCGGCGCGCTCAAGTCCGCCCTGCGCGAAGGCCGCGACGTCAGCGCCGCGCTGTACGACGCCGGCTACGGCTCGCCGTCGCGGGTGTACGAGACCGGCGCGGCGAAACTGGGCATGACCCCGGCCCGCTACCGCGCCGGCGGCGCCGGCGAGGAGATCCGCTGGAGCATCGTCGATACCGTGCTCGGACGCGCGCTGGTCGCGACCACCGCGCGCGGCATCTGCATGATCGAACTGGGCGAGGACGCCGCTCTGATCCGGCGCCTGCGCGAGGAGTTCCCGCAGGCGCAGTTGCAGCAGGTGGACGCCGGGCGCGACGAATTCCTCGCGCCGCGGGTGCGCGCGGTGGCCGAGGCGCTGGCCGGCGGTCGTGCGCAGGTACCGGTGGACCTGATCGGCACCGCGTTCCAGAAGCGGGTGTGGGATGCGTTGATGCGCATTCCGCCCGGCCAGACCCGGAGTTATGCCGAACTGGCCGCGACTGTGGGCGCGCCGCGCGCGGCGCGCGCGGTGGCGAGCGCCTGCGCCGGCAATCGGGTGGCGATCGTGGTGCCCTGCCATCGCGTGATCCGCGGCGACGGCTCGCCCGGCGGCTATCGTTGGGGACTGGATCTCAAGCGCCGCCTCCTCGCGCGCGAGGCGCGGAACGATGGTGTTCCACCGGATGCGCCAATCGCGACATCGGCGCGGGCGTAGAATGGCCCGGCCGTCGCCGAGCGCGACGGTTTTTCTTTTTCCTTTCGAGCATTGCGATGGCCTCCTCGTCCGCGGCCGGTTCCGGCTCCGCGCCCGGCTCCGCGTCCGCCTCCGTGCCTGCGATTGCGCTCGCACTGGCATCGGTCTACCTGATCTGGGGTTCGACCTATCTCGGCATCCGCTTCGCGCTGGAAGGCGGGTGGCCGCCGCTGCTGGCGGTGTCCGGTGGACGCATGCTGTTCGCGGGCCTGCTGCTGTACGCGGTGCTGCGCTGGCGCGGCGTGCCGGCGCCGACCCGCGCGCAGTGGCCGACGCTCGCGGTGATGGGCGTGCTGATGATGCTGCTGGGCAACGGCGCGGTGGTGCTGGCCGAAGAGGACGTGTCCTCGGGCCTGGCCGCGATCGCGATCGCGTCGATGCCGCTGTGGATGGGGCTGTTCGGCCTGTTCTTCCGCCAGCGCCCCAGCCGCGGCGAATGGTTCGGCATCGGCATCGGTTTTCTCGGTGTGCTCTGGCTCAACGCCGGCAGCAGCCTGACCTCGACCCCGCGTGGGCTGGTGCTGCTGCTGATCGCGCCGATCGCCTGGGCCTTCGGTTCGGTCTGGTCGCGCGGACGCGATCTGCCGTCGCCGTTCATGGCCGCCGCCGGGCAGATGCTGTGCGGCGGGATCATGCTCGTCGTGCTGGGGCTGGCGCTCGGTGAACGCCTGCCGGCCGCGCCCACCGCGCACGGCACCGCGGCGCTGGTCTATCTCGCGTTGCTGGGCTCGATCGCCGGTTTCGGCGCCTATCTGTGGCTGCTGCAGCATGTGCGCCCGGCGCTGGCCGGCAGCTACGCCTACGTCAATCCGCCGATCGCGGTGCTGCTCGGCGCGTGGCTGGCGGACGAGCGCTTCGGCGTGCACGACCTCGGCGCGATGGCGGTGATCCTGATCGGCGTGGTGGTGATCGCCCGCGCGAGGGCGCGCGGCGCATGAACGCGGAAGCCCGCAGCGGCCTGTGGATGGCCGCCGGCGCGTTCGTGATCTGGGGCCTGATGCCGCTCTACTGGCATCTGCTCAAGCACGTGCCGTCGCTGCAGATCGTCGCGCATCGCGTGGTCTGGTCCGCGGCGCTGGTCTCGGCGTGGCTGCTGTGGAAACAGGGCCGTGGCTGGCTGCGCGCGATCCTCGCGCAACCGCGGCTGGCGCGTCTGCTCGCGCTCAGCGGGCTGTGCATCGGCTGCAACTGGGGTCTGTACATCTGGGCGGTCAACGCCGGTCATGTGGTCGAGAGCAGCCTGGGCTATTTCATCAACCCGCTGCTCAACGTGGTGATCGGCACCCTGTTCCTGCGCGAACGCCTGAACCCGCTGCAGTGGACCTCGGTCGCGATCGCCGCCGCCGGCGTGCTCTGGTTGACCTTCCGTTTCGGCAGCTTTCCGTGGATCGCGCTGGCGCTGGCGCTGTCGTTCGGCATCTACGGCCTGATCCGGAAAATCGCCGCGGTCGAATCGGTCGCCGGCCTCGGCGTGGAGAATCTGGTGCTGCTGGCGCCGGCGCTGGCGTATCTGCTGTGGATGGAGGGCAGCGGCGCCGGCGGCTTCTTCGGCGGATGGAGCGCGGCCACCGATGCGCTGCTGATCTTGGGCGGCGCGCTCACGGCGCTGCCGCTGATCGGTTTCGCCTTCGCGGTGCGCCGGGTCGCGCTCTCGACCATCGGCCTGATGCAGTACATCGCGCCGACCATGCAGTTCCTGATCGGCGTGCTGGTGTTCCGCGAAACCTTCGACAGCGACCGCGCGATCGGTTTCGCGATCATCTGGAGCGCACTGGCGCTGTTCGCCGGCGAAGGGCTGTATCGCGCCCGGCGCGCTGCGACCCGCCCTGTCTGACCCGCGCCGGGGCTGCGCACCGCGGCGTCAGGTTCTCCTGCGCGGCCCGGCGTGGCCGAGATCGCCCCCGCCGCAGTGCGGCCTCTCCCGACGAACGGTCTTGCCTCCGATTCGTGACCTGTTGCATGTTTTGCGACAGCGCCGAGGCGCATTCGCCTCGTGGACAGGATCACAGCGGAGGAACGATCGCATGCAGCAGTCGCAGGGGAGCGCCGCCGTGCACGGGGTCGACGGGTGCGGGGTCGATGGGTGCGGGATCGACGGGCCGACGCGCGGTGCGCGCTGGCACGGGGCCGTGCTGGGGTGCGCGGTGGCGGTGCTGGTGGGCCTGGGGCATCCGGGCAGTGTGCCGCGGGCGTGGGCGCA
>JBIJAD010000325.1:0-4652 GCA_044345955.1 Lysobacteraceae bacterium | reverse complement strand
TCGCGACGACCACGCCCGGATGAAGCAGTCCAACACCGGGGCCCCGCCGTTCGGCAACGATGCCGACCTCTGAGGCCCCGCCGATGATGCGTCGACACCTGCAGCCCGTCCGCGCACGCGCCCCGCTCCGCCTGGGTCTGGCCGGCGGCGGCACCGACGTCTCGCCCTACTGCGACACCTACGGCGGGTTCGTGCTCAACGCCACGATCGACAAGCACGCCTACGCGATGATCGCGCCGCGCGACGACGGACGGGTGGAATTCGCGGCGACCGACCAGGAGCGCGCCTGCGTCTGCGACGCGGCCGAGGTGCTGCCGGCGGGCGCCGGCCTCGAATTGCATCGCGGCGTCTACAACTGGGCGGTGCGCCACCTCAACGCCGGTCAGCCGCTGCCGCTCACCCTGACGACCTACTCCGACGCCCCCGCGGGCTCCGGCCTCGGCTCCTCCTCGACCCTGGTCGTGGCGATGCTGAAGGCGTTTTCCGCCTGTCTGCGCGCCGACCTGGACGAATACACGCTGGCGCGCGCCGCTTTCGAGATCGAGCGCATCGACTGCGGGCTCGCCGGCGGCCGCCAGGACCAGTACTCGGCCGCGTTCGGCGGCTGCAATTTCATGGAGTTCCATCCGGACGAGCGCGTGGTGATCAACCCGCTCCGGGTCCGCAAGAACATCCTGTTCGAACTGGAGGCCTCGCTGGTGCTGTATTTCACCGGCGTCTCGCGCGACTCGGCGGCGATCATCGACGACCAGTCGCGCAACGTGCGTGCGCGCGACCCGAACGTCATCGACGCGATGCACGTCCTCAAGGCCGATGCGGTGGTCATGAAGGAAGCGCTGCTCAAGGGCGATTTCGGCGTGTTCGTCGAGTCGATGCGGCAGTCGTGGGAAGCCAAGAAGCGCACCGCGGGCGCGATCGCCAACGCCTCGATCAACGACGTCTACGACGCCGCCCTGCGCAACGGCGCGCTCGCCGGCAAGGTCTCCGGCGCCGGAGGCGGCGGCTTCATGATGTTCTTCGTCGCGCCCGAGCGGCGCATGCAGGTGGTGCGGACCCTCGCCGGCTTCGGCGGTACCATCCTCAATTGCCAATTCACCCGCTTCGGCGCGGAGGCCTGGACACCATGACCCATTCCCATCCGACCGCCGACGCCCTGCGCGCCGAGATCCTCGAAGGCGCCGACGTGCTGCAGGCCATGGCCGCCGACGCATCGCTGCTGGCGGCGCTTGGCGATGCCGTCGCCGTCTGCGTGTCCGCGCTGCGCGCCGGGGGCAAGGTGCTGCTGATGGGCAACGGCGGCAGCGCCGCCGACGCCCAGCACATCGCCGGCGAACTGGTCAGCCGCTTCGAGTTCGACCGCCCCGGCCTGCCCGCCATCGCATTGACCACCGACACCTCGATCCTGACCGCGATCGGCAACGACTATGGCTACGAGCATCTGTTCGCGCGTCAGGTGCAGGCGCTCGGCCGCGCCGGCGACGTCGCGATCGGGATCAGCACCTCGGGCAATTCGCCGAACGTCCTGCGCGCGATGCAGGCGGCGCGCGCGCAGGGGCTGTCCACCATCGGCCTCACCGGCAACCGCGACTGCGCCCTGCCCGGCCTCGTCGACATCTGCCTGCGCGCCCCGAGCGCGAGCACGCCGCTGATCCAGCAGTGCCACATCACGCTGGGGCACATCCTGTGCCGGCATATCGAGCTGGCGCTGTTCGCGCGCCCGGAGTCCGCCGCATGACCGCAACGCCTCCGGGCGTCGCTGCCCCGGAAGTCGCGATCGTGCTCGCCGGTGGCCGCGGCACCCGCCTGCAGTCGGTGGTGGCGGACGTGCCCAAGCCGCTCGCGCCCATCGCCGGGCGTCCGTTCCTCGACTATCTGCTCGCGCGCCTCGTCGCGGCGGGCATCGCGCGCATCGTCCTGTCCGTCGGTTATCGCGCCGAGGCGATCATGGCCCACGTCGGCACGCGCGTCGGCCCGGCCCGCGTCGACTACGTGGTGGAGGACACGCCGCTCGGCACCGGCGGCGCGATCCGCGAAGCGCTCGGCGCATGCGCGAGCGAGGATGCGCTGGTGCTCAACGGCGACACCCTGCTGGAACTCGACTACGCCGCGTTCCTCGCCCTCCATCGCAGCCGCGGCGCGCTGCTGTCGATGGCCGTGCGCCCCGTGCCGGACACCTCACGCTACGGCGCGGTGGTGGTGGACGATGGTCGCGTCGTCGCGTTCGGCGAGAAGACCGCAGCCGGCCCGGGCCTGATCAACTCCGGCGCCTATCTGCTCTCGCCGGCGCTGTGCGATGCGCTGCCTGCGTCCGGCCCATTCTCGTTCGAACAGGATTTCCTCGCCGCACGCTGCCGCGACCTGCCGATGGCGGCCTTCGTCGCCGACGGCTACATGATCGACATCGGCGTGCCGGAGGACTTCGCGCGCGCGCAGGTCGAGATCCCCGCCCGCATCCCGCTGTCCGCGTGAACGCTCCGCCGGCCCGCCCCGCGCTGTTCCTCGATCGCGACGGCGTGATCAACCTCAACCACGGCTACGTGCACACGATCGAGCGCTTCGATTTCGTCGACGGGATCTTCGAGACCGCGCGCACCGCGCACGACGCCGGCATGGCGCTGGTGGTGGTGACCAATCAGGCCGGCATCGGCCGCGGCTACTACGACGAGGCGACGTTCGCGGCGCTGAGCGAATGGATGCGCGGCCGCTTCGCCGACGCCGGCGCGCCGATCGAGGCGGTCTACCACTGCCCGCACCATCCCGAGGCCGCACTCGGCCCGTACCGCGTCCGTTGCGACTGCCGCAAGCCCGAGCCGGGCATGCTGCTGCGGGCGCGGGACGCATTGGGCCTCGACCTCGGGCGCTCGGTGCTGATCGGCGATCACGCCAGCGACATCCTCGCCGGCCGGCGTGCGGGCGTCGGTACGACCATCCTGTTCGCGCCCGACGCATCGTCGCCGGCGAAGGACGCGAGTCCGACGCTCACGCTGCGCAGCCACGCCGAGATCGCGCGCTGGTTGTCAGACCACTGCGGCTAACGCCTGCGCGAGATCCGCCTGCAGGTCCGCCAGCGTCTCGATCCCCACGCTCAGCCGCACCAGGTCGTCGTGGATGCCGAGCACCGCGCGTCGCTCCGGCGGCACCGAGGCGTGGGTCATCACCGCCGGGTGGTTCACCAGACTCTCGACGCCGCCGAGCGATTCGGCGAGGGTGAACAGATGGGTGCGTTCGCAGAAGCGCTGCGCGCCGGCATAACCGCCCTTGATCCGGATCGAGACGATGCCGCCGAAACCGTCCATCTGGCGCGCCGCCAAGGCGTGATGCGGATGGGTCTTCAGGCCCGGGTAGATGACGTTCTCGATCGCCGGATGGGTTTGCAGCCATTCGGCCAGCGCCTGCGCGTTCTCGCAGTGCGCGCGCATGCGCAGGTGCAGGGTCTTGAGGCCGCGCAGGGCGAGGAAGCTGTCGAACGGCCCCTGCACCGCGCCGATCGAGTTCTGCAGGAAGGCCATTTTTTCGGCCAATTCGGCGTCGTCGCCGACCACCGCGATGCCGCCGACCATGTCGGAATGGCCGTTGAGGTACTTGGTCGCCGAATGCATGACGATGTCGGCGCCGTGCTCCAGCGGACGCTGCAGGATCGGCGAGGCGAAGGTGTTGTCGGCCACCATGAGCAGGCCGTGTTTCTTCGCGATCGCGGCGATCGCGCGCAGATCGACGATCTTGAGCATCGGGTTGGTCGGGGTCTCGACCCAGACCATGCGCGTGTCCGGGCGGATCGCGGCCTCGAATGCGGCCGGTTCGGTCAGATCGACGAAGCTGAAATCCAGGCCCGCGCTGCGCCGGCGCACGCGCTCGAACAGACGGAAGGTGCCGCCGTACACGTCGTCCATGCAGATCACGTGGCTGCCGCTGTCGAGCAGTTCCAGGATCGTCGAAGTGGCGGCCAGACCGGAGGCGAAGGCGAAGCCGCGGCTGCCGCCCTCCAGACCGGCGATGCAGCGCTCGTAGGCGAAGCGGGTCGGGTTGTGGGTCCGCGAATACTCGAAGCCCTGGTGCACGCCCGGGCTGCTCTGGGCGTAGGTCGAGGTCGCGTAGATCGGCGTCATCACCGCCCCGGTGCTGGGGTCGGGATGCTGGCCGGCATGGATCGCCCGGGTACCGAGGCCCCAGTCGCGGGCGTCGTCGGCGCGGGGTTCGGGGCGGTCGTGAGGCATCGGGGCGGCTCCGTCGAATGACCGCCGATTTTAGCATCCGCCCCCGCGCCCCCGACCCCGCACGGCCCGGTCGGCGGTGCCGCCGCCGATCACTGCACCCGGCGACGCAGCCAGTTCAGCAGATCGATCCGAGTGATGAGGCCGAGGAAACGGTCGCCGTCCATCACGATCACGACATGGCCGCGGTCGAACACCGGCAGCAGCGCTTCGACCGGGGAACGCACGTCGAGGATGTCGAGCTTGCGGACCATCGCGGTGGACACGGGATCGCGGAACCGGGCCTCGTCGCCGTACACGTGCAGCAGCACGTCGCTCTCGTCGAGGATGCCGACGATCCGGTCGCCCTCCATCACCGGCAACTGCGAGATCTCGTACAGCTTCATCCGCTGGTAGGCGGTGACCAGCAGATCGTTGGGCCCGACCACCACGGTATCGCGG
>JBIJAD010000415.1:0-3324 GCA_044345955.1 Lysobacteraceae bacterium | reverse complement strand
GGCGGTGAAGACCGCGGCGCAGACCTTCGTGGCCAACCCTGCGCTCGATGTCGCCAAGGCGATCGCGGAACTCGGCACCGGCGAGGCCCTGGTCTCGACGCTGCAGGACAAAGGCATCCCGATGCCGGTCGAACGCACCCTGATCGCACCGCCGCGCTGCCGCATGGGCGCGATCACCGAAGCCGAACGCGCGCAGGTCCGCGCCGGCAGCCCGGTCAGCGGCAAGTACGACACCCGCATCGACCGCGAATCCGCCGCCGAACTGCTGGCGAAGAAGGCCGAGGCCGTGGCCGAGCAGGCCAAGGCGCCACCGGCCCGCACCCGCGCTCAGGACGACGCCGAGGAAGGCGGCTTCGGCAAATCGGTCAAGGACGCGGTGTTCGGCAACGGGCGCCGCCAGGGCGTGGTCGAGACCATGGCCAAACAGACCGCGCGCACCGTCGGCAGTCAGATCGGCCGTCAGATCGTGCGCGGCCTGCTCGGCAGCCTCTTCGGCGGACGCCGCTGAAACCGTCGCTCGAACCGCATACCGCATTCCCCCGCCCCGCCATCCACTCCATCCACGAGAACGAACGATGATTCCGAGGAAGTCCGCACCGCTGTTCTGCATCGCCCTGCTGATCGCCCTGTTCGCCACCGGTTGCCGTCAGGACAGCGCGGCCGAAGCGGAGACCGCCACCGACGCCGAGACCAGGGCCGCGACCGACGCTGCCGCAGACCCCACATCGGCCGAAACCGCACCGGCACCCGCAGCGCTCCCGCCGCCTCCGCCGCCGGCCCCGGAGCCCGGCACCGACGCCGCGGTGATCGAGGACCGCGCCACGCCGACCGACGCCGCGCCGAGTTTCGACGCCAAGGCCTTCGCCGGCCGCTACAGCGCGGGCGACACCGTACTGGAGATCGACGCCGGCGGCATGTTCAGCCTGACCGGCAAGGACGGCACGATCTCGGGCACCTGGACCCTGCAGCCCGACGGCCGCAAGGTCACGCTCGATCCCGACAGCAAGAGCGAGCAGGACCGCACCCTGGAAGTGATTTCGGCCGACAGCGTGAAGCTCGACGGCGCCGCCCTGCAGCGCGGCTGAGCCGCGGCCCTCGCGATGCCACGTTGGCGACCGCCCGCCGAGAAGAGCACGGCCCTCATCACCCGCGAGGGCCATGCCCGGCTCAAGGCCGAACTCGACGATCTCTGGCGTGTGCGCCGACCCGAAGTGGTGAAGGCCCTCGCCGCCGCCGCGGCCGAGGGCGACCGCTCCGAGAACGCCGAATACACCTATCGCAAGAAACAACTCGGCGAGATCGACCGCCGCGTGCGCTATCTGTCCAAGCGTCTGGAGGTGCTGCGCGTCGTCGATGCCGCACCGAGCGACCCGCAGGCGGTGTTCTTCGGCGCCACGGTCGAACTGGAACACGCCGTCACCGGCGAACTGTCCCGCTACCGCATCGTCGGCCCCGACGAAACCGATGCGAAACTCGGCTGGATCAGCATCGACTCGCCGCTGGCGCGGGCGATGCTCAAGAAACGCATCGATGACGAATTCGAGGCGCAGTTGCCGGGCGGGCGGCAACGGTTTTTCATCGTTGGAGTGGCGTACGAACAGACCGCCGCGCATTCGCGCTGACCGGCACCGCCACTCGCCTCAATCATCGAACCGCATCCATCTCGCGAGACGGCGCTGGCGGCCGGCGCCGCGCTGACGACGACAGGCCAGCAGGCGCTCCGTGCAGTTGCCGACGGCGCGACGGTAATCATTTTCGGCTCGTATGTGGCCAGGATCGCCTCCGCGGAAACATTCGCGATTGAGATTCGCGCGTGCCGCCTGGCAGCGCTGGTTGGACAGCAACCTCCCGTTGACGACGTGACACGAAGTATTCCGATCGCAATTCGTGGTCAATCCGTGCTTGCAATGGCGGACCACCGATTGCCGCAATTGGAAGTAGCGCGGCCAGGTACACTCGCCCGGACGGTCGACTTCGGTATCGTCGGCGGAATCGATATCGAAATAAGCGTCGATGTCGTCGACGAAACGATCGATGAAATCGTCGATCATGCTGTCGATGTCGTCGTAAGGATCGGCATTGAAGTCGCTCATGGCGATGACTCCGGGATGGCCTTCCGCCATTGTCGGGAACGATCCGCGGCGGCGGTATCGCCCGGATGAGCTAGCCCTGATATCTTGAATACCCTGTTCCGGAGTTCCGCTCACCGAATCGATATCTTCCGCCGATCGGGCCTCGAACAGGTTTCAGCAACAGCAGATCCCTCGCCTGCGGCTCGGGATGACAAAGACAGGTCGAATGCGATCAACCTGATGATTTTTCAGGAGAAAACCCGGTGAGAGCTCAGCCCAAGGCGTCCGCGAACCCGACACGGCAAACTCGGGCATACCCACGAGGTTGCGGGGGGCGTAGCATCGCCAGCACCACAGCCGGAGCCGCTGCCATGCGCCGCATCGTTCTCGCCGCCCTGCTCGCCACCCTGTCCCTGTCGGTCTTCGCCCAGGACGCCGCCAAACCGCACCTGCTCGATCGCTTCAAGGCCCTGGCCGGCACCTGGAGCGGCGCCGGACTGGACGGCAATTCGATGCCGAACGCGACCGTCAGCTACACCGTCACCGCCGGCGGCAACGCGGTGGAGGAACTCCTGTTCGCGGGGACCGGCCACGAGATGCGCACGCTGTACGTGCGCGACGGCGCGGACGTGGTGCTGGTGCATTTCTGCGCCAGCGGTCATCACCCGAAGATGCGCGCTCGCGAGGAACGCGACGGTCGCATCGTGTTCGATTTCGACGGCGCGGTGAATTTCGACCCGGCCAGTGCCGGACACATGCACGACGCCAGTTTCACCTTCGTCGGTCCGGACGAGCTGCGCACGCGCTGGCAGTTCTGGGAGGGTGGCAAGCCGTCGGAACACATCGCCGATCTGCATCTCAAGCGCGTGTCCTCGGCGGCAGCAAGGACAGAGTGAGCACCGGCACGGGCTGCGGCGAGCAAGCGCCGCCGCAGCGCGCCCGCCTCAATCCCCCCAGCCCAGGGTGTCCGCCGGCGACGGGGCGTCTTCCATGTAGATCGGCCGGGTCGGGACGGTCTTCTTCTGCTCGGGTTGGTCGGTGTAACCGTCTTCGCCGACCACGCTGCGTTTGACGATCTGCACACCGGTCAGGCGGTTGGTGCTGATCGAGGTCGTGTCGTGAGCGTTGGTGCGGCTGTACAGGCTCACGTCGTCGCCGATCAGCCGCACCCGTCGCGCCTTCCCGTCGAAGCGGAAGCGATAGAGCGACTGGATCGCGGTGGTGCCGCCGTCGAGGTCCTCGACGATCAGTA
>JBIJAD010000071.1:0-13332 GCA_044345955.1 Lysobacteraceae bacterium | reverse complement strand
TTTTCGACAGTACATCCTTGTACTGTCGAAAAACGCGCGGCGTCCTGCCGCGCGCCCTGCGGGCCTGATCCGCGAATCCCGCCGCAACCAGGGGCCCCGGTAGATCAAGACCAGAACCGGGTGACAAAGGTGGCAGCAATTCGCAAACTGCTGGATACATAAAAAACGTGGGGAGAGCTCAGGCCGGGGCCCGCCCGACGTCATATCTTCACCAACTCCACCCGGCGGTTCTTCGCGCGGCCGTCTTCGGTGGCGTTGTCGGCCAGCGGTTTGTCCTGGCCGAAACCCTTGGACTGCAGGCGCGCCGGGTCGATCCCCAGCCCCACCAGGGCGCCGAGCACGCTGCGTGCGCGGGAGGTGGACAGTTGCTGGTTGTGCGCCGGGGCGCCGGTGTTGTCGGTGTGGCCTTCGATCGAGAGTTTCAGCGCCGGGTCGGCGCCCAGCAGCTTGTTGATCTCCTCGATCACCGGCTGCGCGTCGGGACGCAGGGTCGCCTTGTCGGTGTCGAAATTGATGTACAGCGCGACCCGGCCTTTCGCATCGATCTCCTTCTTCATCGCCGAGGCGTCGAGGAAGCCCAGCGATTGCTTCATGCCCTCGCGCTCCAGCACCACGACGAAGCCGTGCAGCGGGAACGAGCCGGTGCTGATGTCGATCCACCACTCCTTGCCGCCCTGGCGCAGCAGATAGATGTCGTGCGGGTAATCCGGGACCAGCGCCGCGGCGTAGTTGTGCTTCTCCAGCGCGTCCCGACCGCCTGCGGCGGCGATTACCTCGCGGGTGTACTGCACGGTGTTGATCTTCACCCCGCCCAGCGCCTGGATCGCGTTCTCGTAATTGCGCCGGAATTCGATGTCGGTGTAGGTGCGCGGGCCGGCGGTGAGGCTGAAACGGTCGCGGAAGATCCTGCCTTCCACCGCGACGGGTTTGTCGCCGGCGATGAAGTACTGGCGGTCGAAATTGATCTGCTTGTCCTTCTCGGAGAAGTTGCTCTCCAGCCCTTCCGGAATCGCGAAGAACGGGAACGGCGGCAGGCTGGCGCTGCTTTCCGGCACGCTGGCGGGGTCGAACTCGGCCGCGGCGGCCGGGGCGGGGGTTTCGGTCGCCGCCGGGGCCGGGGCGGGTTCGACCGCCGGGGCGGTCGCCGGCGTCTCGGCCGGTGCGGCCGGCGTCTCGTCTGCGTCGCGCTTGCAGGCGGTGAGCCACAGGGCGCCGGCGAACAGGCAGGACAGGGTCAGGATGCGGGACGCGGACGAAGGCATGGGAGCGGGCTCCGGGGTGGCGGGACAGGCGGAGTGTAAGGCAACGCCGAATCAGTCGGTGTTGCCGCGGCACAGGGAGGTGCTGCCCGCGAATCAATCACTTGCGTGATCGATTCGCGACCATCGAACAAGTCCAGCAGGGACTTGTTCGATGTTGCCTGATAACGGCGGCGGCTGCCGTGCAGGGCCAGCCGCGACACGGTGTGCTGCTGCGGCGGGGTGGTGCGCATCGTCCGCCGCGGGCATGCTGACGCCATGTCTCCGCCTCATGTCCCCGGCCGCCACCAGTGGCGCGCGGCCCTGTTGATGCTCGCCTCGGTCGGCCTGTTCGCGCTGATGGACGCCGCCCTGAAGCTGTTGTCGACGCATTACCCGCCGTTCCAGGTCGCGGCTCTGCGCGGCCTGGCCTCGCTGCCCTTCGTGCTGGTCTGGGCACTGGCCACGGTCGGCCCGATGCGTCTGCTGCAGGTGCGCTGGCCGCTGCACCTGCTCCGTGGTGTGCTCGGGGTGCTGATGATGGCCAGCTTCGTCTACGCCCTGCGCAGCCTGCCGCTGTCCACCGCCTACACCGTGTTCTTCGTCGCGCCGCTGCTGATCACCGCGCTGTCGGTGCCGGTGCTGGGTGAGCGGGTCGGGCCGCGGCGCTGGGTCGCGATCGCGATCGGCTTCCTAGGCGTGCTCGTGGTGCTGCGCCCGACCGGCGAGGGCGTGCTGACCCTTGCCGGGTTTGCGGTGCTGCTGGCGGCACTGGGCTATGCGGTCTCGGCGATCACCGTGCGGATCCTGGCCCGCACCGACAGCACCCAGGCGATGGTGGTCTGGCTGATGACCAGCATCGCCCTCGGCGCCGGGGCGCTGGCGCTGCCGCACTGGGTACCGCTGCAGGCGGCGCATCTGTGGCTGATCGCCGGCCTCGGCGTCGCCGGCGCGCTGGGCCAGTACACGGTCACCGAGGCCTTCCGCCATGGCGAGGCCTCCTCGATCGCGCCGCTGGAGTACACCGCCCTGATCTGGGGCGTGGCCCTCGACTTCAGCCTGTGGGGGGTCCTGCCGGACGGCATGACCTGGGTCGGCGCCGCGATCATCGTCCTCAGCGGCCTGTACCTGCTGCATCGCGAGCGGGTGCACATGGAGGCGGAGCATCCCTGAGCGGGCCGCGGTCGCGGTCGCGATCCCGATCCCGATCCCGATCCCGATCCCGGGTACAAGCCGGGTACAAATCCCGGTTTTCGCTACAAATCACTGAATCGATTGGGAAAGATGCCGGGCCTCGAACGCCGCGGCGACCTGCCCCGACGGCCGAGTCCCTCCGTCTCCGCCACAGGATCGATCCAGCCCCATGACCTCCAAGACCCGTCTCGCGGCCGCCGTCGCCGCCATCGCCCTGGCATCGGCCGTCGTCTATGCCCAGCAGTTCGACCTGCTGGCGGCCGGCGCCCCCCCGGCACCGCCCGCGCCGTCGCCCGACCTCGTCCCCGCCCTGGTGTCGGCGAACGACCCGGGCCTGCGGGTCGATACCGCGCCCAATCTGCCCAACGATTACGGCGTCACCCACGACCAGGTCGGCGATGCCGATTCCTTCGGCCGGCCGCTCAAGTGGCTCGGCATCCATTTCATGCGGGTCGCCTTCCAGGGCACCTGCCCCCGCGCCAATCCGGCCCCCGGCGAACTGTGCCAGCGGATCGCGGACGTGAACGCGCCCACGTCCTTCACGCTCTGGTCCGACACCTCGATCGAACTGCCGCCGCAGGCCGCGCAGTCCCTGATCTGCCAGTGGATTTCTCCGGTGCAGGGAGTGGTCTTCCAGAACAGCACCAGCGTTCGCCGCTACGGCATCTTCCGGACCACCCCGATGGTCGCGATCTACAGCGACGCATTGATCGAGACCGCCAGCAGCACCGGGATCACGCCGATCGGCTCCAGCCCGCCATGGTCGAGCGGCAAGTGGGTCATGCAGATGGGCTCCCATTACAACAACATGACCCGTCCGCTCGAACCGGGCGTGCTCTACAGCGAAAGTTCGCGCAACAGCCAAGTCTGCCTGAGCGGCATCCTCAGCCGGCGGGCCCTGATCGAAAGCTATGGGATGAGCGAGGAGATGGTCAACGCGCTCTTCAGCGGGCCGATCCGGCTGCAGTTCGGCATCACCGGGATGGCTCAGAACGTGCAGTCCGCGTATGTGACGATGGGGACGCGGCTGGTCGGCGATTGAGCCGATCCGCGCATCGCCACCCCGACGCGACACCCGGCGCTCCGCGGCGCCGGGTGTCCTCGCGCGTGTCGCCCGCGCCCGCCACCTGTCCTGTCCACCGCCCGCTCCGCGTTCTGCTCGGGTTGCCAACCCACACGGAGCCGACACCATGCCACGCAAGCTCGTCCTCGCACTCGCTGTCGCCGCCGCCGCGGCGTCCGTCGCCGCCTACGCCCAGAAGGGCCCGTTCTTCCGCGGCGATGCCCCGCGCGGGGTGTCCGCGGATCTGCAGAACTATCCCGAACAGCGCGTGCTCGCGCAGCGCGCCTGGCAGATGCAGGGCGGCAAGCGGATGGCGCAGCCCTCCGCGATGTCGATCTCGACCGCGCCGACCGCCAAGCTCGCGCCGCCGATCTACGACGTGACCACCGAGGAGGTGTACGACGTCGACAGCTTCGGCCGCTACGTCAAATGGCTGGGCCTGGCCAGCACCTTCATCAACATCCAGACCGGCTGCCCCAAGCCGACCACGGCGGACGAGTACTGCCAGGAGTTGAACGCCACGCCGGGTGCGATCACCAGCTTCAATTTCCAGGACGCCGCGCGCATCAAGCTGCCCAAGGGCGCTTCCAATTCGCTGCTGTGCTACTGGTTCTCGCCGCTGCTGCGCGTGACCTACCAGAACGCCACCGCGTCGCCGGTGGTCGCCCGCTTCAATTACTCGCCGACCCTGACCATCGAGAACCCGGTGCTCAGCGATCCTTCGCTGATCGACCCCACCACCGGCGCGCCGTTCGGCGGCCAGTTGCTGACCGGCATGACCTCGAGCGAGCGTTTCCAGGAAGCGCTGACGCCGGGCCTGACCCTGAGCGAGCAGAGCCGCGATTCGACCGTGTGCATCGCCGGTTTCATCAGCCACAAGGCGTTGGTCGAGAACTACGGCCTGACCCCGGCGCAGGCCGACGATTTCTTCGCCAGCCCGACCACCGTTCGGCTCAACATCAGCGGCAGCGTGCAGCACGTGGCCAACGCCAACCTGATGTTCGCCCTGCGCATCGTCGGCGATTGACGTCCCGAACGGGCGGCGCGCTCCGCTCCGGCCCCGGACGCATGGCGTCCGGGGCTGTCCGCTCCATGCGGTCGCCTGCGTTCTGTTGCGGTACCTGCCCAACATCCGGAGCGCCGCACCATGCAACGCAAGCACCTCATCGGCCTGGCCATCGCCGCCGCCCTCGTTTCGGTCGGCGCCTACGCCCAGCAGGCCAGCCTCAATCGCCACGATGTCATCGAGGCGGTGTCGCCCGATATGCCCGCCCGGCAGGACGCCGGCAGGGATGCGGCGTTCCGCGCCTTGGCGCCGACCGCGACCAGAAAGGCCGGGGCGGCCAAGTCCAGTGCGCCGACCGTCGAGGACGTGTACGACGTCGATTCCTTCAAGCGCGAGGTGATCTTCCTCGGCCTGGCCAGCGCCTTCGTCACGCTCGAAGAGACCTGCCCGCCGCCGGATCCGGCGGTGCCGGACCAGTTCTGCACCACGCTCAACCCCACCATCGGCGCGTCGACCGCCTTCACCTACAACGACATGGCGCGGATCAAGTTGCCGGCCAAATCGGCGAACTCGCTGCTGTGCTACTGGTTCTCGCCGATCGTCAGCGTCGGCTACGGCAACCCCACGGCGTCGCGGGTGACCGGGCTGTTCCGCTACACCCCGACCCTCACCGTCACCAATCCGGTCCTCGACGATCCGGCGCTGATCGACCCCACCACCGGCGCGCCGTTCGGCGGTCAACTGCTGACCAGCATGAGTTCCTCGGAAGTCTTCCAGGTGCCGCTGGAGCCCGGCGTGAACTTCACCGAGCGCACCCGCGACTCCACGGTGTGCATGGCCGGTCTGATCAGCAAGCGCGCCCTGATCGACAACTACGGCCTGACCGAGGCCCAGGCCAAGGAGTTCTTCAAGCAGCCGACCACGGTCAGCCTGAACGTCACCGGCAGCGCCCGCTACGTCAATTTCGCCGGCCTGACCATGGGTCTGCGCATCGTCGGCGACAAGCGCTGATCCCACGCATCGCCTGCGACGCCCGGCGCCTGCGCGCCGGGCGTCGTCGTTTCCGGCCGCGCGACCGCCGTGGTTTGGCGGCAACCTCCGCCGGGGATGACCCGCGCCTGCCACGGGTGTAGCCTCCACGCTCTCGACCCCGGAGATCGACCATGCGCACGACCCATTCCGCAGGTTCTCCCAACTGGTTCGAACTGGCCACCACCGATCAGGCCGGGGCCGAACGGTTCTATGGCGCGCTGTTCGGCTGGACCATCGAGCGCAGCCCGACCGGCGAAGGCGGCGAATACACCCTCTTCAAGCTCGACGGCCGCGACGTGGCCGCGGCCTGGACCTTGCCTCCGGAGCAGGCCGCACAGGGCGTGTCGCCGCACTGGGCGGTGTATTTCCGGGTGGACGACGCCGAGACGGTCGCGGCCCGTGCAGCCGCCAGCGGCGGTGCGGTACTCGCACCGGCGTTCGAAGTCATGGATCACCTGCGCATGGCGGTCTGCGCCGATCCCGACCAGGCGGCCTTCTCGCTGTTCGAGCCGCGCGCCCATGGCGGCGTGGCCGCGATCCGCGAACCCAATGCGGTGTGCTGGGTCGAACTGGCCGCCCGCGACATCGCCCGCGCCGAGGCTTTCTACGTGGGTCTGTTCGGCTGGACGATGCAGGACCATGAGGGCTCGCCGACCGCCTACCGGATGTTCGGCAACGCGGACGGCATGCTCGGCGGTCTGCTGCAGATGACCGAGGAATGGGGCGAGATGCCGTCGCACTGGTCGATCTATCTGCAGGTCGAAGATGTCGATGCCGCCGTCGCGAAGGCCCAGGCGCTGGGCGGCAAACTGTGTTTCCCGGCTTTCGACGCCCCCGGCGTCGGCCGTCTGGCGCGGATCGACGACCCCTCGGGCGCCGGCTTCTACGTCATCAGGTTCGTCGACGACATCGACGGCTGAGTCCGCCCGCCCGCACTCATGGTCACCAGCAAGGCCGCCACCGTCGACGACTATCTGGCCGAACTGCCGGAGGATCGCCGCGCGGTGATGACCGAGGTGCGCGACCGCATCCGCCGCCATCTGCCCGAAGGCTATGTCGAGGCGATGACCTGGGGCATGCCAACCTATGAGGTGCCGCTGGCGCGTCATCCCGACACCTACAACGGGAAACCGCTCGCCTACATCGCCTTCGCCGCGCAGAAGAACAACTACGCGCTGTATCTGTTGGCGGTGTACGAGGACGGCGAACAGGACAGACGGTTGCGCGAAGCGGCCGTGGCGATGGGCGTGAAGCTGGACATGGGCAAGTGCTGCATCCGCTTCAAACGCATGACGCAACTGCCCTGGAACGTGATCGAAGACCTGATCGCCGAATGCCCGGTGGACGCCTTCATCGCCAGGCACGAGGCGGGCCGCGCCGCCGCGAAAAAGCGCTGAGTCCGCCCGTCCGCCTGCGTATGGGCGGCATCGCCACGCGGCGCTGAATACGTTTTCCCGCGTTTCGCCGCCCCATTCCCGTCCGCACGGCCGACGCGGAACGTCGCCCGCGGTTGGCGCGGACTCCCCGCCCGGCCACAATAGACCCCCGTTCACGCCATCCGGCGCAGGCACGACCGAAGGCCAGCCATGACCCAGTTGAAGGAAGCGCGCGTCCCCGACATCGGCGATTTCACCGACATTCCGGTGATCGAAATCCTGGTCGCCGTGGGCGATACGGTGGCGAAGGACCAGGGCCTGGTCACGCTGGAATCCGACAAGGCCACGATGGAGGTGCCCGCGCCCTTTGCCGGCACGATCCGCGAACTCAAGGTCAAGCTCGGCGACAATGTCTCCGAGGGCAGCGTGGTGGCGATGATCGAAGCCGCCGACGGCGCAGCGGCGCCCGCGCCGGTCGCTGCGCCCGCGCCGGCCTCACCCGCGCCCGCACCTGTCGCAGCGCCCGCGCCGGCACCCGCGCCGGTGGTTGCACCCGCGCCCGCCGCGCCCGCCGCCGCACCGATGGGCGCCGGTCTGCCGCCGGTGCGCTTCGAGGCCGCCGCCGTCCTGCCCGAGAAGGTGCCTTACGCCAGCCCCGCGGTGCGCCTGTTCGCGCGCGAGCTGGGCGTCGATCTGGCCCGTGTCGCCGGCAGCGCCCGCGGCGGCCGGATCTCGAAGGAAGACGTGCAGAACTTCGTCAAGGCGGCGCTGCAGGGCGGCGCCGGCACCGCAGCGGCACCGGCCGCGGCGGGCGGCGGGCAGGCACTTGGAGGGCTTGCTCTGCTGCCGTGGCCGAAGGTCGATTTCGCCAAGTTCGGCGAGATCGAAATCCGCGAACTCTCGCGGATCAAGAAGATCTCCGGCGCCAATCTCGCCCGCAACTGGGCGATGATCCCGCACGTCACCCAGCACGACGATGCCGACATCACCGATCTGGAAGACCTGCGCGTCGCGCTGAACAAGGAACACGAGAAGGCGGGGATCAAGCTGACCATGCTCGCCTTCCTGATGAAGGCCGTGGTCTCGGCGCTGAAGAAATACCCGGACTTCAATTCCTCGCTCGACACCGAGGGCAATCAGGTTCTCAAGAAGTATTTCCACATCGGCTTCGCCGCCGACACCCCGGGCGGCCTGGTCGTGCCGGTGATCCGCGATGTCGACAGGAAGGGCGTGATCGAACTGGCGCAGGAAACCGCCGAGCTGGCGAAGAAGGCGCGCGACGGCAAGCTCGGCCCGGCCGACATGAGCGGCGGCTGCTTCTCGATCAGCTCGCTCGGCGGCATCGGCGGCACCGGCTTCACGCCGATCGTGAATGCGCCGGAAGTGGCGATCCTCGGGGTGTCGAAGTCGGCGATCAAGCCGGTGTGGGACGGCAAGCAGTTCGCGCCGCGCCTGATCCTGCCGCTGTCGCTGAGCTACGACCATCGCGTGATCGACGGCGCCGCCGCCGCGCGCTTCACCGCGCATCTGGCCGCGTTGCTGGCCGACATGCGCCGCGTGCTGCTCTGAGTCCGCAGCGTGTCGGCCGAGACCGATATCCGACCACGACGGGCGTGGGTGGCGCTGTTGCTGGGTCTGTTCGCGCCGGTCGTCGGATTCGCTTATGTCGGTCGGCTCGCGCTCGGATTCGCCGTGTTCTTCGCCGGTCCCGCGGCGATGTTCGCGCTCGGTTGGAGCGGGCTGGTGCAGAACTTGCCGGTGTTCTATACGTTCGCGGCGTTCCTGATCCTGCTGCAATTGTGGATCTTCTTCTATCTCTGGCGCCGCGCGCGGGCTTCCGCGGACTACCGCCTGCACGCCTACAACCGCTGGTACGTCTACATCGGCTTGCTGCTCGTCTCATTCGTCCTCTCGAACGTTCTCGCAACCCAACGCGGGCGCTTGTTCGGTTTCGACGTCTATCGCATACCCGCGGTTTCGATGTCGCCGACGCTGGCCCCCGGCGATTTCGTGCTGGCGGACATGCGGCCGACTGCAATCGGGCGTCCGGGGCGCGGCGATATCGTCGTCTACCGGCCGCACCGCGACGGTCATCCGCCGTGGATCGGGAGACTCGTCGGCTTGCCCGGCGAAATCATCCTCGCCGGCGAGCGCGCGGTCGAGATCGACGGCAAGCGCCTTGACGAGCCGTATCTGCACGCGCAGCGCGAACCGATGGGGCTGCCGATCCCGTACGCGTCGCAGACTCTGGGCGCTGACGAATATTTCATCCTCGGCGACAATCGCGCGCGCAGCGACGACAGCCGTTTCCAAGGGCCATATCGTCGCGAACGGTTGGTCGGGCGCGTCAGCGCGATCTGGTTCTCGCGCGACTTGGGCAGGATCGGCGCACTGGATCGCGACACGACTCAATTTTCCAAGGGATCGAATCAATGACGAACACGATCGAAGTGAAAGTCCCCGACATCGGCGACTTCGAGGGCATCCCGGTGATCGAGATCCTGGTGAAGCCGGGCGACACCGTGGCCAAGGATCAGGGCCTGGTCACGCTGGAATCGGACAAGGCGACGATGGAAGTGCCCTCGTCGGCCGCCGGCGTCGTGAAGGAACTGAAGGTGAAACTCGGCGACACGGTGTCGGAAGGCAGCGTGATCGCGGTCGTCGAGAGCGGCGATGTCGCCGCATCGCCCGCACCGGCTGTCGCGCCTGCACCTGCACCTGCACCTGCACCTGCGGCACCCGCCGCACCGGCTCCGGCACCGTCTCCGGCCGTCACGGCCGCCGCCGCCACCGGCCGCAAGGCCGACGTGGAATGCCGCATGCTCGTGCTTGGCGCAGGCCCCGGCGGCTATACGGCGGCGTTCCGCAGCGCCGACCTTGGCCTCGACACCGTGCTGATCGAACGCTATCCCTCGTTGGGCGGCGTCTGCCTCAACGTCGGCTGCATTCCGTCGAAGGCGCTGCTGCATGCGGCCGCGGTGATCGACGAGGCCGCGCACGCGAAGGACTACGGCATCGACTTCGGCGCGCCGAAGATCGCCCTCGACACCCTGCGCGGCTACAAGGAGAAGGTCGTCGGCCAGCTCACCAGGGGCCTGGCCGGCATGGCCAAGCAGCGCAAGGTGCGGGTGGTGCAGGGCAGCGGCAGCTTCGTCTCGCCGAACGAGATCGAAGTGACGAACGACGCCGGTACGCAACTGGTGCGTTTCGAGCAGTGCATCATCGCCGCCGGTTCGCAGCCGGTGAAGCTGCCGGCGTTCCCGTGGGACGATCCGCGGGTGATGGATTCCACCGACGCGCTGATGCTGACCGACGTGCCGAAGACGCTGCTGGTCGTCGGCGGCGGCATCATCGGCCTGGAAATGGCGACGGTGTACCGCGCGCTCGGCAGCGAAGTGACCGTGGTCGAGTTCATGGACCAGATCATGCCGGGCGCCGATACCGATTTGATCAAGCCGCTCGCCGACCGCCTGAAGAAACAGGGCGTCGCGATCCATCTGAAAACGAAGGTGGTCGAAGCGAAGGCGACCAAGGCCGGCATCGTCTGCGGTTTCGAAGGCGCCAGCGTACCGGCGAACGACACCTTCGACCGCGTGCTGGTCGCCGTGGGCCGCACGCCCAACGGCAGGAAGATCAACGCCGACAAGGCCGGCGTCGCCGTGACCGAGCGCGGTTTCATCGAAGTCGACCGGCAGATGCGCACCAATGTGCCGCACATCTTCGCGATCGGCGACATCATCGGCCAGCCGATGCTCGCCCACAAAGCCACGCATGAAGGCAAGCTCGCCGCGGAGGTCGCCGCCGGCGAAAAGAAGGAGTGGGTGGCGCGAGTGATCCCGTCGGTCGCTTACACCGACCCGGAAATCGCCTGGGTCGGCATCACCGAAACCGAGGCGAAGGCCAAGGGCCTGAAGGTCGGCGTCGGCAAGTTCCCGTGGGCCGCCTCCGGCCGCGCCATCGGCATCGGCCGCACCGAGGGCTTCACCAAGCTGATCTTCGACGAGACCACGCACCGCATCGTCGGCGCCGGCATCGTCGGCGTGCATGCGGGCGATCTGATCGCCGAAGCCGCGCTCGCGATCGAGATGGGCTGCGAGGTCGCCGACATCGGCCACACCATCCACCCGCATCCCACCCTCAGCGAATCGGTGGGCATGGCGGCGGAAGTGTTCGACGGCACCATCACCGACCTCTATATCCCGAAGAAAAAATGACCCATCGACCGTGCCGGGGGTGTCGCCGGCCTGCCCGTCGGATCGGGCGCCGCCGCACCTACGGCGATGGGTCAGAAGCGGATTTCCAGCGAAGCGGTCAGCGACCGGATGTCGACCTCGGCCTCCGCGACCTCGGCATCGTGGACGTCGTAGTTCACGCCGATGCCGACCCTGTCGTTGATGTCGTAGCCGGCGCCGACGCCGTAATACGCGGCGGTCGTGGTCGTTTCCGCGTGCGTGAAGCGGATGCACGGCACCAGACCCGCGCAGAGGTTGGCGCCGGCGGTCGTCCTGCCCCGATAGCGCGCGACACCGCCGCGCCCCTGCACGAAGAAACCGCGGTCGTCGCCGAAACGGTACTTGCCGACGAGGCCGATGCCCCGGGCATTGACCTGCGCATCGTAGGTGATCGACCAGGAGGGCTCGTCGACCAGTCGGCCGTCGTACAGCTTGCCGTAGAAGCCCTCGACCGCGAAATGCCGGTTGAGGTAATAGCCCCCGCGGACGATCCGGGCGCGCTCGCTGTCGCGGATATCGCCGCCGCTGCCGCCGAAGTCGAAATCGCTGTCGGCGCTGCCGATCTCGCCGCGCAGGAAGAACTTGCCGTCGCGGGCCTGGGCCGGCATCGCGAGCCCGACGAAGACCAGGGCGGTGGCGAAGGTGGTGGTCAGCCTCTGGAGTGCATTGCGAAACATGGGATCGCTCCTTGGAAGTCCGATGGCGGGGTGGTCGACCGCCTTCGCTGCGGTGCGGCGACTGCGATGCCAGCGTAGGCACCGCCCATCGCTGGCGCCACTGGATTCGGGGGGCAATCGCGGGACAAAATCGGACGCAAGCCCCTGTTTCTTCGATGCCGCGTGGATGGCGCGGGCTGGAGGACAGGCGTTCCCGTTGCCGCGCGACAGCAGGAGGTCCGCATGAAAACCCTGGGCCTGATCGGTGGCATGAGCTGGGAATCGACGTTGCCCTACTACCGCATCGTCAACGAGCGCGTCCGCGAGCGTCTGGGCGGTCTGCATTCGGCGAAGCTGGTGCTGCACAGTGTCGACTTCGCGCAGATCGAGGCCCTGCAGCGCGCCGATGATTGGGATGCGGCAGGCGCGATCCTTGCCGACGCCGCGCGAGGCCTGCGCGCCGCCGGTGCCGAGGCGCTGGTGCTGTGCACCAACACCATGCATCTGGTCGTGCCGGCGATCGAGGCCGCGGTCGACATTCCGCTGCTGCACATCGCCGACGCCACCGCCGCGCGCATCCGTGCCGCCGGCCTCGATACCGTGGCCCTGCTCGGCACCCGTTTCACCATGGAGCGCGACTTCTACCGCGCCCGGATCGAAGCCGCCGGTATCGCCGTGCTGACTCCCGAGGTGGTCGATCGGGAAACCTTGCATCGGGTGATCTACGACGAACTGTGCCTCGGCCGCATCCGCGAGGAGTCGCGGGCGGCCTATCGCGCGATCATCGCCGGCCTCGTCGCCCGCGGCGCGCAGGGCGCGATCCTCGGCTGCACCGAGATCGGCCTGCTGATCGGCGAGGGCGACGCCCCAGTGCCGCTGTTCGACACCGCCCGCATCCACGCCGAAGCCGCAGCGGATTGGGCCCTGGCGGGCTGAGGAGGGGGGCGGGGCAACACCGATTCGATGGCCGGCGTCGTGTCGGTCGGGCCGCTTGCACGGGAGTCCACGTAAACGAGAAATATTCTCATTTCAGCCCCGAAAAGGTGACCCCTGCCGCGCCTGTGTTCCGGGTCCGCCCAAGCCGCCGCAGCCCGGGCCCGCCGGGGATTCGAGTTGTCCCTCAAATCCCCCGGCTGCTATACTTCTCGGGCTTTGCCGCCCCCTGACCGCCCAATGCACCGTTCCGACCCGACACGGCGTGCGGCCTTCGTGCTGCCGATGCTCCAGTCGGCGGCCGGGCTGGTCGGAGCGGCGGTTCTGGCGATCATCGCGGGCGGTCCGTCCGCCGCGGCGTTCCTCGCCGGGGCCGCGGCGGTCGCCGCCGGCTTCGCGGTCTTCGCCTGGTGCACCGCGGGGCGTTCGCCCATCGCATCGGCCGCGCGCTCGTTCGCGCGGCTGCTGATGGGGGCGGTGCTGAAGTGGCTGGTGATCGGCGTCGGCGTGGCTCTGGCCATGGCGAATCCCGCGTTTCCCTCGGGTTTCGTGCTGGCCGGCGTGCTGATCGCATTCCTGACCTACCTATTGAGCTTGCCTTG
>JBIJAD010000401.1:0-3498 GCA_044345955.1 Lysobacteraceae bacterium | reverse complement strand
AAGCATTGGCAGTTGCCGATCGGCGAAGGCCCGTTCTGGGTCATCAACGTCGACAGCCTGCTGGTGTCGCTGACCATCGGCATTCTGGCGATGGCGGTGTTCTGGATGGCCGCGCGCCGTGCGACCCCGGGCGTTCCCTCCAAGTTCCAGGCGTTCATCGAGATCGTGGTCGGCTTCATCGACACCCAGGTCAAGGACGTCTTCCACGGCAACCGCAGCTTCGTCGCGCCGCTGGCGCTGACCATCTTCGTCTGGGTGTTCCTGATGAACTCCCTGAAGATGATCCCGGTCGATTTCTTCCCGGGCGTCGCCAAGACCGCCGGCGCCGAATACTTCCGCGCCGTGCCCACCACCGACCTCAACATCACCGCCGCGATGGCGACGATGGTGCTGCTGCTGATGTTCGCGTTCGCGATCCGCGCCAAGGGCGCCTTCGGCTTCGGCAAGGAGCTGTTCACCGCGCCGTTCCACGCCCACGGCACCTGGATGAAGGTGGTGCTCGCGGCTCCGAACTTCGCGCTCAACGTCATCGAATACCTCTCGAAGCCGGTCAGCCTCGCGATGCGACTGTTCGGCAACATGTACGCCGGCGAGCTGGTGTTCCTGCTGATCGCGCTGCTCGGCGCGGCCGGCGGGCACTTCCTGATGGAAGCCGGCATGGCCGCCAAGGCCGGCGGCGCGCTGGCCTTCCTCGGCGCGATCGCCGCCGGCGCCGCCTGGTCGATCTTCCACATTCTCGTGATCACGCTGCAGGCCTTCATCTTCATGATCCTGACCGTGGTCTACCTGTCCATGTCCACCGAGGCGCACTGACCCGCGTCCGGCCGCTTCTCCCGTTTCGTCCCACCTTTTCATTCGTTTAGAGGAATCACCATGGAAGCTACCGCTCTCATCGCCGCCATCCAGGGTTACACCGCGCTGGCCATCGGCATCATCATCGGTCTGGGCGCGCTCGGCGCCTGCATCGGCATCGGCATCATGGGCTCGAAGTTCCTCGAGTCGGCCGCCCGTCAGCCGGAACTGGTCCCGATGCTCTCGGGCCGCATGTTCCTGCTCGCCGGTCTGATCGACGCCGCGTTCATCATCGGCCTGGCGATCGCGCTGTTCTTCGCGTTCGCCAACCCGCTGCTCAGCGCCGTCACCGGCGGCTGATCAGGCACGCCTGCACCGCGCGGCTGCGGCCGCGCGGTGGAAGCCCGTGCGTCGTACGCCGACGCCCGTTCGCCAATCGCGGAGCAAGACAATGCAAATCAACGCAACCTTCCTGGGCCAGGCGATCGCGTTCGCGATCCTGATCTGGTTCAGCTGGAAGTTCATCTGGCCGCCGCTGATGAAGGCCATCGAAGACCGCCAGCAGAAGATCGCAGAAGGTCTGGCTGCGGCCGACAACGCGCAGAAGAATCTCGCCCAGGCCGAAGAGAAGGTCAACGAGGAGCTGAAGCTCGCGCGCGCCAAGGCCAACGAGATCATCGAGCAGGCGCATCAGCGCGCCAACCAGATCATCGATCAGGCCAAGAACGACGCCGTCGCCGAAGCCGGTCGGCAGATCGCGCTGGCCGAGGCCGAAATCGCCGCTGCCGCCAACCGCGCGAAGGAAGATCTGCGCAAGCAGGTCTCCGCGCTCGCGGTCAGCGGCGCCGAGAAGCTGCTCAAGCGCGAGATCGACGCCAACGCCCACAAGGCGCTGATCGACGAACTCGCCGCGCAGCTCTGACGGCACGGAGACTCCGATGAGCCAAGCGCTTACTCTGGCCCGCCCCTACGCCCGCGCCGCCTATGCGATCGCGCGCGAGGCCGGTGCCGCCGCCCAGTGGTCCGACGCGCTCGGCTTCGCCGCGCGCGTCGCGGCCGACCCGCGCGTGCATGCGCTGCTCGGCCCTCCGCCTCTCGGTCGCGCCGACGCGGTCGCGCTGCTCTCGCCCGAAGGCGCGCCGCAGTCGTTCGCGGACTTCCTCGGCCTGCTCGCCGACAACCGCCGTCTGCCGCTGCTCGCGGAAATCGCCGGTCTGTACGAAGAGCTGCGCGCCGACGCCGAGCGCATCGTGAAGGCGAAGGTGACCTCGGCCGCGGTGCTGCCGGGCGCCGAACTCGAGACCATCCGCGCCGCGCTCAAGCGCCGTTTCGGTCGCGAAGTCGAGCTCGAGACCGCGGTCGACGAGGCCCTGATCGGCGGCGCGGTGATCGACGCCGGCGACGTGGTCATCGACGGCTCCGTCCGCGGCAAGCTCGCCCGTCTGCAGTCGGCATTGGCGCACTAATTATTCGTGTCGGCGGGTCGTGACCCGCCCTACCAGGAAACAACCATGGCTACCTCCCAGCTCAACCCGTCCGAAATCAGCGAACTGATCAAGACCCGCATCGAAAAGGTCAAGCTCGCCGCCGAAGCGCGCAACGAAGGCACCGTCACCTCGGTGTCCGACGGTATCGTGCGCATCCACGGCCTGGCCGACGTGATGCAGGGCGAAATGATCGAGCTGCCCGGCAACACCACCGCGCTGGCGCTGAATCTGGAGCGCGACTCGGTTGGCGCCGTGGTCCTCGGCGACTACGAGCACCTGCGCGAAGGCGACACCGCCAAGACCACCGGCCAGATCCTCTCGGTGCCGATCGGTCCGGAAATGCTCGGCCGCGTGGTCAACGCGCTGGGCGAGCCGATCGACGGCAAGGGCCCGATCGAGGCCAAGCTGACCGCGCCGGTCGAATGCATCGCCCCGGGCGTGATCTCGCGCAAGTCGGTGTCGCAGCCGGTGCAGACCGGTTACAAGTCGGTCGACTCGATGATCCCGATCGGTCGCGGCCAGCGCGAGCTGATCATCGGCGACCGTCAGACCGGCAAGACCGCGCTGGCGATCGACACGATCATCAATCAGAAGCATTCGGGCATCAAGTGCATCTACGTGGCGATCGGTCAGAAGAACTCGACCATCGCCAACATCGTGCGCAAGCTCGAAGCCAACGGCGCGATGAGCTACACCACGGTGGTCGCCGCCTCGGCGTCCGAGTCGGCCGCGATGCAGTACATCGCCGCCTACTCCGGTTGCACCATGGGCGAGTACTTCCGCGACCGCGGCGAAGACGCGCTGATCATCTACGACGACCTGTCCAAGCAGGCCGTGGCCTACCGCCAGATCTCGCTGCTGCTGCGTCGTCCGCCGGGCCGCGAAGCGTATCCGGGCGACGTGTTCTACCTGCACAGCCGCCTCCTCGAGCGCGCCGCGCGCGTGAACGAGGACTACGTCGAGAAGTTCACCAACGGCGCGGTCAAGGGCAAGACCGGTTCGCTGACCGCGCTGCCGATCATCGAGACCCAGGCCGGCGACGTCTCCGCGTTCGTGCCGACCAACGTGATCTCGATCACCGACGGCCAGATCTTCCTGGAAACCGACCTCTTCAACGCCGGCATCCGCCCGGCGGTGAACGCCGGCATCTCGGTGTCGCGCGTCGGCGGCGCGGCCCAGACCAAGATCATGAAGAAGCTGTCGGGCGGCATCCGTATCT
>JBIJAD010000323.1:0-4685 GCA_044345955.1 Lysobacteraceae bacterium | reverse complement strand
TACCCGCTATGCCGAGGACTGGCGCTACTGCGCAGCCTGGGGGAAATGGCTGCTGTGGGACGGTCGGCGCTGGCAGGCCGACGAGACGCTCCTCGTCCAGCATTTGGTCAGGGCGGTCTGCCGCGAGGCGGCGTTGAAGGCCGACTCGCACCGCTTGGCCGCCAAACTCGCCGCCAGCGGCACCGTCGGTGGCGTGGAGCGGCTCGCGCGCACTGATCGCCGGCACGCGGCCACGGCCGAGGTGTGGGATGCGAACCCTTACGCGCTGAACACGTCCCGCGGCATCGTCGATCTGCGCAGCGGCCAGGTTCGGCCACACGCGCGCAGCGAACACCACACGCGCCTGGCGACGGCGACACCCCGTGGCGACAGCGTCCGCTGGCGCGCGTTCCTGGGCGATGTCACCGGCGGCAACGCCGAGTTGCAGGCCTACCTGCAACGCATGGCCGGCTACTGCCTCACCGGCGCAACCAGCGCACACGCCCTGTTCTTCCTCTACGGCACCGGCGCGAACGGCAAGTCGGTATTCGTGAACGTGCTCGCGACGATCCTCGGTGATTACGCGACCAACGCGCCGATGGACACGTTCATGGAAGCGCGCGGCGATCGGCATCCTACCGATCTCGCGGGCTTACGCGGCGCGCGCTTCGTCGCTGCGATCGAAACCGAACAGGGCCGACGCTGGAACGAGTCGAAGGTCAAAGCGATCACCGGCGGCGACAAGGTCTCGGCGCGCTTCATGCGCCAAGATTTCTTCGAGTACACGCCGCAGTTCAAGTTGGTGATCGCCGGCAATCACAAGCCGGCGATCCGCAACGTCGACGAGGCGATGAAGCGGCGCATGCACCTGATTCCGTTCACGGTGACTATCCCGCCCGAGCGTCGCGATCCCAAGCTCACGGAAAAACTCCTCGCCGAGCGCGACGGTATCCTCGCCTGGGCGCTGGCCGGGTGCCTGCAGTGGCAGCGCACAGGTCTGCACCCCCCTGCGATCGTGGTCTCGGCGACCGAAGAGTATTTCGAGGCCGAGGATGCGCTCGGACGCTGGATCGACGAGCGCTGCGTGCGCGAGGCCAACGCCAAGGCGCTGACCGGCGAGTTGTTCAACGACTGGAAAACCTGGGCCGAAGCCGCGGGCGAGTTCGTCGGCTCGCAGCGTCGCTTCTCCGATCTGCTGATTACCCGCGGCATCGAGAAGTGGCGCAACCCGCTGGGCGTGCGCGGCTTCCGAGGCCTCGGACTCAAGGTCGCGCCTCGCGCCGGGCACACCCCGTATGCCGACGACTGAACCCTCCACCGCCCCCGTCTGACGCAGACGCCACAGTCCATGATTAACCCCTACGCGTGTGCGCGCACGCACACATGGAAATTAACCATGCACTGTGGCGACTGCGTCAGGCACGACTCCCACAGGATCTCTGCATGACCCGTACCCTTCTCGCGCTCAACCTCGACACTCAATCCTTCACGCGGCACCGACTCGAGCGCGGCGGCATGCACGCGGCCACCGCACAGGAGGACGTGGCATGACCGTGTGGACATTCGACGAGGTCGAGTATCGATTCCACGAGGCGGCCGTGACCTCGCACCGTCTACCGCCCGCGCGCGTCGCCGGCTACGTCACGCACTGGCCCGAGATCGCGCGCCAGTCGTGGGAGGGCTACGCGGATGAACTGACGATCCTGCGGATCCCGGCGACGCCTGTCGCGATCGATCGCTTGATCGAGACCACGCAATGGCTGCTGTGGTTGAGTGTCGAGCAGCGCAAGTTGGTGTGGGCGCGCGCGCGTTACGTGCCGTGGAAAGTGATCTGCCAAGAACTCGGCTGCGTGCGACCGACGGCGTGGCGTCGTTGGCGACATGCGTTGACGATCATCGTCGTTGAACTCAACGGGCAACCGCCACGCATCAGGGACGACACCGCAGCGTCGCGCAACGTGACGTAATCGGTCGCAAGCGCATTGGTAGGATCGCAAAACCCCTGCATTTTTGGTGCAACACACCCGCCGCTCGCGGTGTATCGTTTGCCCCACGGTCGACATGCTCCCTGAAGCGCAACGCCTTCACTGCAGCAGCGACCGAGAAGGTCAAATCTAGCCCCACACGGTCTACGGGTCCTTCCTGCGCCTCCGGTACAGCGGGGGGCAGCGCCGCAAAACCTCGCTAGCGTCTCCGTGCAAACCGAGGTTTGCACGGTTTGCAGGGTTTGCGGTTTGCACCCCGCAGTTTGCAGCCTTCGGTTTGCACCCCATCTTCTCTCCAGCCCATCGGCCATTGCGATCGCGATCCCCCCTGTTCCCGGGCGCGATGGTCGGTGGGCTTCTTTTTTGAGCCCACGATGTCCAACGTCCTCACCGTCGAGACCCGCCCGGTCGAGACGCTGATTCCCTATGCGCGCAATCCCCGCACGCACAACGACGCGCAGATTGCGCAGATCGCCGCGAGCATCGTGGAGTTCGGCTGGACGAATCCGATTCTCGTCGATGGCGAGAACGGTGTGATCGCCGGTCACGGGCGATTGCTCGCCGCGCGCAAGCTCGGGTTGAGCGAGGTGCCGGTGATCGAGTTGGCCCACCTGAGCGCAGCGCAAAAGCGCGCGCTGGTCATCGCCGACAATCGCATTGCCCTGGAAGGTGAGTGGGACGACGCGATGTTGGTGCTGGAACTGGCGGACCTCGCAGAGGCCGGGTTCGAGTTGGACTTGACCGGGTTCTCGGCCTCGGAGATCGAACGCCTGCTCGATGCGGTGGAGACATCGGACGCCACCGAGGCACCGGTCGCATCGAACGACGCTGTGCCGGCCGACGCCGAAGAGGACGATACGGAAGACGAGGATGGTGCGACTGTGCCGCCGACGGAACCCGTATCGCGTGCCGGCGACGTCTGGCAGATCGGCCCGCACCGTCTGATCTGCGGCGATGCCGCGGACCCGGCGGTGGTTGCGGCGCTGATGCAGGGCGAGCAGGCACACCTGTGCATCACCTCACCGCCGTATGCCCAGCAGCGCGACTACGCCAATGGTGGCATCGGCGATTGGGACGCGCTCATGCGCGGGGTCTTCGGTGCGGCAAGCGCCGCGCTACGGGTCGATGCGCAGCTCATGGTCAACCTGGGCCTCGTGCATCGCGACAACGAAGTGCAGCCCTATTGGGATGCCTGGATCGCGTGGATGCGTGATCGCGGTTGGCGTCGATTCGGCTGGTACGTCTGGGACCAGGGGCCGGGCTTGCCGGGCGATTGGGCGGGCCGCCTCGCCCCGAGCTTCGAGTTCGTCTTCCACTTCAATCGCCATAGCCGCCGAGCGAACAAGACGGTGCCGTGCAAGTTTGCGGGACGGGACACCCATCTGCGCGCGGACGGATCCTCGACCGCCATGCGTGCCCCGGATGGCGAAGTCGACACATGGTCGCATGCCGGCCAGCCGACGCAGGCCATGCGGATTCCTGATTCCGTCATTCGCGTGATGCGGCACAAGGGCGTGCTCGGTCGCGGCATCGATCATCCGGCGGTGTTCCCGATTGCGTTGCCGACGTTCGTGATCGAGACCTACACCGATGCGGAAGCACTGGTGTACGAACCCTTCGGCGGCAGCGGCACCACGCTGATCGCCTGCGAGCGCACCGGCCGCGTCTGTCGCGCCGTGGAGATCGCCGCGGAGTACGTCGATGTCGCGCTCGAGCGCGTGCGCCAACAATTGCCCGGACTCCCGATCACGCTTGAAGCGACCGGGCAGTCTTTCGATGCGGTGGCGGCCGAGCGCCGTCAAGCCGCGCGAGCGGCAGCATGAGCTGGGTTGCCGATACGATCGCGCACTGGCCGCTCGCGCGACTGCTGCCATATGTCAACAACGCGCGCACACACTCGGACGAACAGATCGCGCAGATCGCGGCGAGCATCGTCGAGTTCGGCTTCACGAACCCGATCCTGGTCGGCGGCGACGGCGTCATCGTCGCCGGCCACGGCCGGCTCGCTGCCGCGCGCAAGCTGGGTCTGACGGCGGTCCCGGTGGTCGTCCTCGATCACCTGACGCCGACGCAGCGCCGCGCGCTGGTGATCGCGGACAACCGCATCGCCGAGAACGCCGGCTGGGACGAGAGCCTGCTCCGCGCCGAACTAGAAGCCTTGCAGAACGAGGGTTTTGATCTGGACCTGACCGGCTTCGATCCGGATGCGCTCGCCGACTTACTGGCCGGCGAGGAGACCGACCAGGCAGGTGAAGTCGACGACGACGAAGTTCCCGAGGAGACCATCGAGCCGGTCTCGCGGCCCGGCGATCTGTGGGTGCTGGGCGAGCACCGTGTGCTCTGCGGCGATGCAACTGATTCGGAGAGCTACGCGCGTCTGCTGCCAGGCGAACACGCCGATATGGTCTTCATCGATCCGCCGTACAACGTCGACTACGCCAACAGCGCCAAGGACAAGCTGCGCGGCACACAGCGTCCGATCCTCAACGACAACCTCGGCGCCGATTTCCACGCGTTCCTCGTCGCGGCACTGACGCCCACCCTCGGCCACTGCCAGGGTGCGGTCTACATCGCGATGTCCTCCAGCGAGCTGGATACCCTGCAGGCCGCGTTCCGCGCCGCGGGAGGTCACTGGTCGACCTTCATCATCTGGGCAAAGCACACCTTCACCCTTGGCCGTGCCGACTACCAGCGCCAGTACGAACCGATCCTCTACGGTTG
>JBIJAD010000322.1:0-4711 GCA_044345955.1 Lysobacteraceae bacterium | reverse complement strand
CGACCATCTGGGCTGAAGACAGATTTGACAATCAGTTCGTCATGCAGCATGTTCGCGATAGGCTGCTCCGAGCCGGTCTCCCATAGGCGCGCTATGTTGTCCTCAGAGACAGTGACTATGTGGCGACCATCACGGCTGAAGGTGGCACTGGTGACCGGTTTCTTGTGTTGCATCGTCGCGAGCAGTTTCCTCGAGCCGGTCTCCCAAAGTCGTGCAGACTTGTCCCGAGATGTGGTGACGATTCGGGTCCCATCTGGGCTGAAGGCGGCGCTGAGGACTTGCCCGTCATGCCGCATTGTTCTGAGCACTTGGCCCGTGGCCGTATCCCAGAGGCGCGCCGAGTTGTGCTCAGAGATGCTGACGATATGGCGGCCATCTGGACTGAAGATGGCACGAAAGACAAACCCAGTGTCAGCCAAGACTGTGCGGAGACTTGAGCGATATGCCGCACGTGAAAGCTGGTTTTCGACGGCGGCGATATCGATGGCCTGAAAAGTCGCCTCGCGTTTCCGCACACCCGCCAGCGCAAGTCGAACGGCGCGTTCGTATTCATGGCGATCGAACGCCTGAGACCCTAAGCTAGCCAATACATCCACGCTGCTCTGATTGGTTGTTTGCAAAAGCTGAGAGAGAATCGCGCCGGAAACAGCAATAAAAACTGATATCGCAACTAGTAGAAACATTGCCCATCGTTGCATCTTTCGTATCTTGATAATCTGCCTTGCTTCACGCGCCTGCTGAATTCGCTGGTCTTCAATTTCCCGGTTTTCCCTTGCACGACAGGCCGCAAGATAATGTCGCCCTTCCTCCCCCAGTGCTCGCAGAAAATCCTCGCGCGCCAAGTGTTGCTCCGCATGCCGCAACCGTTCGCCGCGATGGAGCAGGGCGTCCTCGCTTTCCGCCACATCGCCGCCTTTTTTGGATGCCAGCCGCGCACTCGCATCGCGCTTGACCTCATTGAGCACGATCAGAGCCTCGCGTTCCTGACCGATGATGCGGTCCAGCAGCGGCCAGTGGCGGAGGATGGCTTCGTGAGCGACTTCGACGCGGGCGTCGCTGTCCTGGGGGCGGTCGCAGGTGAGCAGGCGCGCGTCGATGAGGCGGTCTATCAGGTCGCGGCTGGCGGCAGGCAGGCCGTCGCGGCGGGCAATGCGGCGCTGCGCCTGTTGGCTCTGCGGGTCGACGGAAATCAGCCACGGCACGAAGGTGCTGCGGATCAGTGCCTCGCGAGCCTGTGGATCTTCTGACAAGGTGCCTGCGGCGGCGGCGTCCTGCATCGCGCGGGTGATGGCGGCGTCGAGTGCACCGCGAAGTTGCTCCGAATGCTCATATTCTTCCAGCGTCAGGCGGCCGTCGCTGCCGTAGTCATCCAGCAGTCGACGCAGAGTGAAGGCGAGCAGGGGCAGACCGTCGGCGTCGGCCCAATCGCGCAGCAGGCGGTCGGTGAGTTGCGGATCGATGCGCAGACCTTCCACACTCCGCGCCTTGCGGTCGCGCTCCGCGGGGCCTTCAATCACTTCTTTCAATGCACCCTCGGCGATGGGCGGCAGCGAGAACGGCCGCTGCGTCAGGCCGGCCAGCGCGGGCGCGGCCTGCAGGTCGCCGTAGCGGTCGGTGCGGATTGCGCAGACTGCGATCAGGCGGTCTTCGCGCAGCGCCGCGCCTAGCAGATCGAGCACGCGCCGGGCCGCCCCACCGCCCTGCGGGCCAAACAGTTCTTCGGCCTGATCGATCGGTAGCACCGGAATAGGTGGGTTCGCGGAGTGTCCCGAAGTCGGTCCAGCCTGCGCTGTAGACGATTGCGATACGGGCCGTGCCTGTGCGAACAAGGTAGCGGGCAGGCGCGTGCGGGCCGCGGTCTGCAGCCGGGTCAATGCGCCGGCCAGATCGCCGGCGTCGAGCTGTGCCCGCCAGTCGGCGCGGTTGCGTTTCAGGCCCAGCGCTTCGCCCGCGCCGTGCAGGCTGGCGACGAGGCCCTGTTCGCCGTGCAGCGCATCGATGCCGGGGCGCAGCACCGGCAGCACCAGGAATTCCGTGTCGGCACGCTGCAGCCGTGGCCACAGGCCGGCGCGCAGGAACGAGGACTTGCCGGCGCCGGAAGCGGCCAGGATCGCCAGCAGGCTTTCTCCACGATCCCTTGTCAGCCGCAACTCCTTCAGACCGCGGGCGATCTCGGCATCGCGACCGAAGAACACGGCCGCGTCTTCGATGTCCAGTGGTGCCAGACCGGGATAGATCGGGCGCCCTGGCACCAGCGGGAAGCTGGAGGGTGCGAGTCCCGCGCGCTCAAGACCGATCCGCAGGGCCTGCAGTCCCGATTCGGCCAATTCCACCGTCTGCGTGCGCCCGCTGTCCGGCATGGAGATATTGAGTGCGCGCCGCGGGCCTGTCACGGTAAGGTCGATCAGTTGGTATTCGTCCCTGAGCAGCGGACCGTAGTCATCGTACGGCGTCGGTTCGATGAGGACGGGAATGATCTCTTTGCCGAGCAGTTGCGCGGTGGTCGCTTCGCCCTTGCACCACGGTCGCTGCGCCCATTCCGGCGAGATCAGGAACACCACCGCCTCGCAGCGTGTTGATGCCTGCTTTAAGGCCTCGCGCCAGCGCTCGCCGCCGGCGATGTCGTCGAAATCGACGAAGATGTCCTCACGCGGCCAGCCCCGCGACACGATCCATTCGATGATCGCGCGGGTCTTGGCATTGTCGGGCGTGGCATGGCTGATGAAGATCCGCGACATCGTGCCCCCTGCTCCTCCCTGGCGCATCGCCCGCCGTCGTTGACGGTGGGCAATGCCGTGCAGGTATCGATACCGCGCCTCCGCGGCGGCTGCAAGTCCGGGTGACGAACGGTCAGGCCTTGCGGTCCTGCCCGGTGAGGTCCTCGACCCCGGCGATGTCTGCCAGCGCCCTGGCGTAGGTGACGAGCGATTGCTTCAGCGCCTGCAGTTCGCGGCGGAATTCCTGACGGGTCGCATCGTCCGAGAAGCCGCCCTGCACCGACACCGGATGCCATTTGGCGGTGAAGGGGCGGACGATCTGGTTGAGCACGACGACCGCCAGCCGGGTGAACTGAACACATTGTCTTCCGTGCTGGCGCAGGATCCCGCGGGTGGCCGGGAACAGCGAATGCACGCTCTCCAGCGCGACCGTCTCGACGCCGGCGCGATCTGGCAGCGGCTGGGTGGTGATGCGGGTCAGCAGTTCGACGTACAGGTCCCAAGCCGCGTCGCGGTCCGGGTCCGAGGGTTGCCACTCGGTCTCGAGTACGCCCACGCTGAGTTTCAGCGAGGTCATGCCCCAGCGTTCCAGCAGATCCTTCCACTTCATCTTGCGCTCCGTGGCGTTGGCAGAAAGCTTGAGGTTATCGATCGCGGTCGTCGTCTTCCACCCGCAGCGTCAGCACCCCATCCCGCAGCCGCGCAGCGAGGCGTTCGCCGGGCTGCGCGTCGTGGACGCTGCGGACGATGCGGCCGTCGTCGCGCTGCAGGATGGCGTAGCCGCGGGCGACGGTGGCCAGCGGGCTGACGGCTTCGAGCGAGCGGGCGAGGCCCTGCAGGTGCAGGGCGCGCTGCTGCAGTTGGCGGGCCGTGGCGGCCTGCGGGCGCAGGGCGAGGGATTGCAGGCGCTGCTGCAACTGCTGCAGCCGGCGCTGCGGGCGGGTCGCGCGCAGGACTGCGGCGGCGTGGCCGAGGCGGGCACGGCGCTGCAGGTCCTGGCGGGCCCACACCGCCTGCAGCCGGCGCAGGGCGTCCTGCTGACGACGCTGCAGGGCGTCGAGCCGGGCCTGCGGCCGCAGTGCCTGCAGACGCAGGGCGGCGCGGTCGGCGCGCTGTGCGGCTTCGCGCAGGCGGCGTTCCTGCACGCTGCGCAGGCGGCGGGCGAGGGCGCGCAGGCGTGCGGCGAGGTCGGTCTTGTCCGGCACCAGCAGTTCCGCGGCGACCGAGGGCGTGGGCGCGCGCAGGTCGGCGGCGAAGTCGGCGAGGGTCACGTCGGTCTCGTGTCCGACCGCGGACACCGTGGGCACCGGCGACGCGGCGATCGCCCGCGCCAGTGCTTCGTCGTTGAATGCCCACAGATCTTCCAGCGAACCGCCGCCGCGGGTGATCAGCAGCGCGTCGTAGCGACCGCTGCGGCCGGCGGCCTGCAGCATGCGCACGATCTGCGCCGCGGCGGTGTCGCCCTGCACCGGCACCGGCAGGATTTCGACCTCCAGCAGCGGGAAACGCCGGCGCAGCACGCTGAGCACGTCGCGCACCGCGGCGCCGGAGGGCGAGGTCAGCACGCCGAGCCGGCGCACATGGGCCGGCAGCGGCCGTTTGCGGGCCTGGTCGAACAGACCCTCGGCTTGCAGCTTCGCCTTCAGTTGCTCGAACGCCCGCCGCAGCGCGCCTTCGCCGGCGTCCTCCAGGGTGTCGAGGATCAGTTGATAGTCGCCGCGGGCCTCGTACAGGGTCAGGCGGCCGCGGGCGAGCACGCGCAGGCCCTCGCGCGGGACGAACCGCAGCCATTGGCTTTTCGGTTTGAACAGGGCACAGCGGACCTGGGCGCGTTCGTCTTTGAGGGTGAAATACAGATGCCCGGAGGCCGGTCGCGAGAGGTTGCCCAGTTCGCCTTCGACCCAGACCAGCGGGAAGGCGTCCTCCAGCAGATTGCGGGCGAGGGCGTTGAGCTGGGTCGGGGTCAGCGGCGCGCGGTCGGCGGCGACCGGGTC
>JBIJAD010000321.1:0-4723 GCA_044345955.1 Lysobacteraceae bacterium | reverse complement strand
CTGCAACTGGCCGGCGCGCTCACTGTCGCTGAGGTCGCGGTCGGGCTTGCCGTCGCCGTCGCTGTCCATCCGCAGCGGTGCGCCGCTCTGCAGCAGTTCGATGTTCTTGCGCGCGGTGGTGCACTGGCTGGATTCGGCGGCCGGGGCCGCAGCGGCGGCGTCGCCGGTGGTGGCGACCTGGCGGTGGTAGATCGAACGGGTCTCGTACTTGCCCTGCTTCGGCGGGGTCTGCGAGTAGTGGGTCACGCCGTTGGCGTCCTTCCACTGGTAGACCTCGCCCGCGAACGCCGGGGCGGCGAGGAGGGCGGCGCCGGCGAATGCGGCGGACAGGATGCGAACGGTACGGAGGTGAACCGTACGGATGTGGACCGGACAGAAGCGGAAAGGCATGGCGGCACCTGCGGGACGGACGGCGGGGGACCCCTGTAGCCCGGCGATTGCAGCACCCTCGCGCGGCGGGCGCAAGCGGCGGCGGCCCGGGCGCTCAGCCCGGAGACGGCGACGACGGCCCCGGACGCGGCCGGCACCGGCGTCGGCTCCGGTACACTTCGGCCCATGCAGACGCCGGACACGCCCCCGCCGCCCCGCCGCAGCCGCGGTATCTACCTGCTGCCGAACCTGTTCACCACCGCGGCGCTGTTCGCGGGTTTCTTCGCGATCATCGCCGCTTCGCAGGGCCGTTACGAGGCCGCCTGCGTCGCGATCTTCGTCGCCGGGGTGCTCGACGGCCTCGACGGCCGGGTGGCACGGATGACCAACACCCAGAGCGAGTTCGGCGTGCAGTACGACTCGCTGTCCGATCTGGTCAGCTTCGGCATGGCGCCGGCGCTGGTGATGTATCACTGGGCGCTGTACGCGATGAAGCTGGACAACCCGACCCTCGGCAAGATCGGCTGGCTCGGCGCCTTCCTGTATGCCGCCTGCGCCGCGCTGCGCCTGGCCCGTTTCAACAGCCAGGTCGGCACCGTGGACAAGCGCTGGTTCATCGGCCTGCCCAGTCCCTCGGCCGCCGGCCTGATGGCCAGCTTCGTCTGGACGATGCACGACCTGGGCTGGACCGGCGACGAACTGCGCTACGCGGCGCTGGCGGTGACGGTGATCGCCGGCCTGCTGATGGTCAGCCGCTTCCGCTATCCGAGTTTCAAGGGCGGCAAGAAGGGCCCGGGCCACGACCGCGTGCCGTTCGTGGTGCCGCTGCTGGTGATCGTGGCCCTGATCGGGCTGGTGATCGATCCGCCGAAGGTGCTGCTGTTCGTGTTCGCGACCTTCGCGATCTTCGGGCCGCTGATCGCGCGCAGGCAGGCGCGGCGCGGGCCTGCGGAGGCCGGATGAGCGCGGTGGCCTGGGACCCGCTGCAGCGCGAGATCCTCGATGCGATGGGGCTGAACGCGCATCGGCTGGTGGCGATCGTTCCGGCCGCCGTACCGGCCGCCGCGCCGTCTGCCGTCGCGACGCTGCCGCCGACCGATACCTCCGCGGACAGTCCCGATCACCCGCTGGTCCGCGCCCTGCTGCGCGCCGCGGGGCGCGATCCCGCCGACGCCGATGCCGCGACCCTGCTGCGCGGCTGGCCCGCGGTCCGGACCCTGCGCGGCGATGCGCGGGCCAAGCGCGCGCTGTGGCCGCAATTGCGTGCATTGCGACGTGCGCCTGGATGAACGCCGAACCCGTCCCCGTCCCGGAACCGTACGGCGAATCGCCGACGCGCCTGCGCGCGATGCGCGACAGCGATCTGGAGACGGTGCTGGCGATCGAGACCCGCGCCTACGCCTTCCCCTGGACCCTCGGGATCTTCCGCGATTGCCTCAACGCCGGCTATCCGGCGTGGCTGCTGGTGCAGGACGAGGTCGTGATCGGCTACGGCATCGTCAGCATCGCTGCCGGCGAGGCGCACATCCTCAACATCTGCATCGACCCGGCGGTGCAGGGTCGGGGCCACGGCCGCCGTCTGCTGCGCAGCCTGATCCGCATCTCCCGCCATCACCGCGCCGAGCGGATCTTCCTCGAAGTACGGCCCTCGAACCCGCGCGCCATCGCGCTGTATTTCGAAGAAGGTTTCAACGAGATCGGTCGCCGCCCGCGCTATTACCCGGCGCACCTCGGGCGCGAGGACGCGATCGTGATGGCGATGGAGCTGCTTCCCGAAGCGTAGGGCGGGCTCAAGCCCGCCATTGCGTCATCCCAGCCGCTGGCGTTGCTGTTTGAGCGCAGCGAGTTTCGCGGTCCAGTCGGCCAGACGCTGGCGTTCCTGCTCGACCACCGCAGGCGGCACGTTGCCGCCGAACTTCGCGAGCTTGGCTTCGCTCTTGTCCTTCTCGGCCGAGACCTTCGCGATCTCCTTGTCCAGGCGCGCGCGTTCGGCGTCGAGATCGACCAGACCTTCCAGCGGCACGAACACCTGCAGCTCGCCGATCACCGCCGGGGCGGCCGCGGGCGGTTCGCCGGCGATGGTCTCGATGCGTTCGAGCTTCAGCAGGAACGACAACTGCGCCGAGAACTTCGCGATGCGGTCGGCGTCCGTGGCGTCGCCGCCGCGGAACAGCAGCGCGATCTGCTTCGCCGGCGAGATGCCCAGCGTGCTGCGGATGCTGCGCACGGCCGAAACGATGGCCTTGAGCCATTCGATGTCGGCTTCGGCGTAGGCATAGCCATCGGCGCCGAACTCGCTCGCCTGCGGGTAGCGCTGCAGCGACACGGTCGCGCCGTCGACGCCCAGCTTCTGCGCGACCTGGCGCCACAGCTCCTCTGTCACGAACGGGATCAGCGGATGCAGCAGGCGCAGGAGCGATTCCAGCACGTACAGCAGGGTGTGGCGGGTGCTGTCCGCGGCCTCGGCATCGCTGCCGCTGAGCGCAGGTTTCGCCAGTTCCACGAACCAGTCGCAGAACTCGTTCCAGGCGAAGTCGTACAGCGCCTGCGACAGCAGGTCGAAGCGGTAGCTGGCGAAGTGGTCCGCGGCTTCGGCGGCGACCTTGGCGAGGCGCGAAAGGATCCAGCGCTCGGCGTCGGTTTTCGGCTGCGGCGCGCCGGAGGCGGCGAAGCCCTCGGTGTTCATCAGCGCGAAGCGGGTGGCGTTCCACAGCTTGTTGCAGAAGTTCTTGTAGCCCTCGCAGCGGGCCATGTCGAACTTGATGTCGCGGCCGGGGCCGGCCAGCGCCGTCATCGTGAAACGCAAGGCGTCCGCGCCGTGGGCGGCGAAACCTTGCGGATAATCCTTGCGCAGCCCCTTCTCGATGTTCGCGGCCATCTTCGGATTCATCAGGCCGGTGGTGCGCTTGGCGATCAGCGTTTCGATGTCGATGCCGTCGATGATGTCCAGCGGGTCGATGATGTTGCCCTTCGCCTTCGACATCTTCTGCCCGTCCTTGTCGCGGACGAGGCCGGTGATGTACACGTCGCGGAACGGCACGCGCTCGGCATCCGGCGTGCCTTCGGGCATGAAGTGGTCGGTCATCACGATCATGCGTGCGACCCAGAAGAAGATGATGTCGAAGCCGGTCACCAGCACCGAGGACGGCACGAACTCGGCGAAGCCGCGCTCGCGCATGAGGTCGGTGTTGGGCCAGCCCATCGTGCTGATCGGCCACAGGCCGGAGGAGAACCAGGTTTCGAGGACGTCGTTGTCCTGGCGGAGCGTCGCGGCTTGCGCCGCTCCCACAACGGCTTCGGCCTTTGCGCGTGCTTCGCTTTCGTTGCGGCCGACATACACGTTGCCGGCCTCGTCGTACCATGCCGGGATGCGATGGCCCCACCAGAGCTGGCGGCTGATGCACCAGTCCTGGATGTTCTCCATCCAGTGGCGGTAGGTGCTGATCCAGTTCGGCGGCACGAAGCGTACGGAGCCGTTCTCGGCCAGTTTCATGCCGCGGCGCGCGAAGCCGTCCATCTTCACGAACCACTGGTCGGTCAGATAGGGCTCGATCACCTGGCCGGTGCGGTCGCCGCGCGGCACCTGCAGTTTGTGCGGTTTCGTTTCGATGAGCAGACCAGCGGCTTCGAGGTCAGCAACGATGGCTTTTCGTGCGTCGAAGCGATCAAGGCCGTGGTACTTTTTCGGAATCTCTGCGACGCCATGCGCATCGCGCATCACGACCAACGTCTCGCCGACAAGGTCGCCGGTTGACACAACCTGTTGGGTAGAAAGATTGCCAAGGATCTTGGCTTCAGGTGTAAGAATATTGATCAATCCTCGATTCGGAAGATTGTCAAAAACGCCGCTTCCGACGTGCCGGTACCACACCGCATTATCGTTGAAATCGTGCGCCGGCGTCACCTTCACCACGCCGGTGCCGAAGGCGCGGTCGACGTAGTCGTCGGCGATGATCGGCAGCTCCCGATCGCACAGCGGCAGGCGTACGGTCTTGCCGATCAGATGCGTGTAGCGCGGGTCCTCGGGATGCACCATCACCGCGGTGTCGCCGAGCATCGTCTCGGGGCGCGTGGTGGCCACGATCAGATAGCCGCGGGTTTCGCGCAGGGTTTCGTGGCCGTCGGCGTCGTGCTCGACGTGCTCGTAGGTCTCGCCGTTCGCCAGCGGATAGGCGATCGACCACAGGAAGCCGTTCTCTTCCTCGCTCACCACTTCGAGATCGGAGATCGCGGTCTTCAGCACCGGGTCCCAGTTGACCAGCTTCTGGCCGCGGTAGATCAGGCCCTGCTCGTACAGTTGCACGAAGGCTTCGATCACCGCGTCGGAGGCCATCGGGTCCATGGTGAACACGCT
>JBIJAD010000404.1:0-3446 GCA_044345955.1 Lysobacteraceae bacterium | reverse complement strand
CCCCCCCCACCCCGAACATTCCGTTGCAGTCGCCCAGAGAACGGGCGGCGTCCCTGCCGAGGGTAGCGATAACGCGGCTGGATTTCGAGAGCCCTGCCGGCCGCCTGCGCGGTAGGTGGTGGGCTCAGTCCTCTACCCGCACCAACCCCACCCGCTCCCGCATCAGCGCCAGCACCTTCTCGTAATCCGCGCCGAAGTCGCTCGGGTCCAGGTACAGATCGCCACCCTCGGTCTGCACCGACAGCACCTTGGTGAGGGCGCGCACCAGCAGGCCCAGCAGCAGCGTGTACCGCTGCGCGTAACGTTCGGGGTGCTTGAGCACCACGATGAGGGCGGGCTTGAGCGTCGGGCCGGCGCGTCCTTGCGATGCGAGCACTTCGCCGGTCTTGATGTCGGCGATGTCGCTCCAGCGCACCACGCCGGCGGAGACATCGCCCGGGCGGTAGACGAAGCCCAGGCTGCCGAGCAGAAACCAGGGACGATTGCGCAGGGCACGGGTCGTGAACGCCACGATCAGGAACAGGCCGATCCCGGCGAACAAGGCGGTCATGGCCGCGAATTCGAGGCTCATGTCCGCGAAGGGATTCTGCAGATTCAGATCGGACAGCGTGTCTTCCGGCAGGAAAGCCAGCGAGCCCAGACCGAACACCAGCCATGCGGTCAACAACGGCAGCACGATGGCGCCGACGCCGCGCGGACGGCGGAGCACCAGAAGTCGCTGGCCGACATTGTCGTCCTCGCTGCGGATCAGGTCGGAGAAGAACTGCAGCACGAACGCCAGCAGCACGTAGCCGAAGAGTGCGACCAGACCGAGCACGATCGCGCGTTCGCCCAACTCCGCCGCGCGCGCCACCCAGGGCACCCTGTCCGCGAGGATGTACACGCCGATGAACAGGACGAACAGGACCGCCGCGACGATGCGCATCGGGCCGATGAGGCGCCGGGCCGGGCTGTCGGTCATTGCGGGTCCCCTGTCTCGAATGCCGGCGGGAAATCTAGCACGCGCCCGTGCAGCGCGAAGGCAGCGCGTTACTTCGGTGCACGTTCGCGGCGTGCGCCATCCGTGCGCCTCACACCCGTTCCAGCCACCCGTGCTTGTCCGCGGTCCTGCCGTCGAACAGGCCGAAGAACAGATCCTGCAGGCGGCGCGTGACCGGGCCGGGTTTGCCGGTGCCGACCTGGCGCGCGTCGACCGAGCGGATCGGGGTGATCTCGGCGGCGGTGCCGCACATGAACAGCTCGTCGCACAGGTAGAGGTATTCGCGCGGCAGGTCGCGTTCGATCACGTCGATGCCGGCGTCGCGGGCGAGGGTGATGATGGTATTGCGGGTGATGCCGTTGAGCAGGGCGGCGCTGACCGGCGTGGTGTGCAGGGCGCCGTCGAAGACCAGAAAGAGATTCTCCCCAGCGCCTTCGCTGAGCAGGCCGGTGGAGGCCAGCGCGATGCCTTCGCCGAAGCCGAGGCGGCGCGCTTCGCGTGCGACCAGTTGCCCGGAGAGATAATTGCCGCCGGCCTTGGCGCCGGCCGGTAGAGTGTTGGGCGCGAAGCGCTGCCAGCTCGAGACGCAGGCGTCGATGCCCGCTTCCAGCACTTCCGGGCCGAGATAGCGACCCATCTTCCAGGTGGCGACGGCGACATCGGTGGGCGTGTCGGCCGACAACCCGAAGCCGCCGAGGCCGCGATACGCGACCGGGCGCAGATAGTCGGTGGTGTTGTCGTTGGCGCGGATCACTTCGCGGCAGGCGGCGTTGATCTCGTCCAGGCCGTAGGGCATGGCCATGTCGTAGATCTTCGCGGAGGCGAACAGGCGGCGATTGTGATCGGTGAGACGGAAGATCACCGGGCCGTTCGGCGTGTCGTAGCAGCGGATGCCCTCGAACACCGAGGAGCCGTAGTGCACGACATGGGCCATGACGTGGGTGGTGGCCTCGGCCCAGGGCTTGATGCGGCCGTTGTGCCAGATCCATTCGGGGTATTGCTGGGCCATGTCGCCGTCCGCGGAACGAGGGAGAGCGGGCATTTTAGGCGAGCGACGGAGGTGGGGACAGTGCGGGCGGGCGGTCCGGGCCCGGGGGCGAACCGAAAAAAGACGGGGCCTTGCGGCCCCGTCCGGTATCGCCGTCGCGGTCCGCGCTCAGCGGAAGGCGGCGATCGTGCCGCGCGTGGTGTTGAGCACGCGGGCGTTGTCGCTGCGGGTGGTGGTGCCCATCGCCTGGCCGCCGTAGGTCCTGGCGGGGTTGGACCAGTAGTTGATGCGCGGGCAGCCCGAGCTGCAGTTGTAGGCCATGATCGTGCGCCAGGCGCTGGTCGGCGAGCGATAACCGTGGCCGTAGGCGTAGGGCGTGTTGGTCGGATCGGCGGCGGGATCGTGGCGCGCGGACTGCAGGTGGCCGATCTCGTGCGCGAACGAGTAGTAGCCGGTGGCGCAACTGTAGTGGACGGCGGCGAATGCGGTGCTGGCGGTCGAGCCGATGCCCGAAGCCAGGCCGCAGGACGAGCTGTTGTTGATGACCAGGATGCCGACGTCCGCCGTGGTGCTGTTGCGGGTGCTGTGGATCGAATCCATGTAGCCGTCGGTGGTGCCGCGGAAACGCGACAGATCGGTGCTGAAGCTGCCGGATTCGGTGTAAGTGACCTGGGTGGAGGCCGCCAGTTGCAGGGTGATGCTCACGCCGCTGTTGCTGTAGCCGGTATTGCTCTCGGCCATCGCGAGGTTGATGAGGCCGGTGATGTCGCCGCTGGCGCGGGCCGCCGCTGGCGTGTAGGCCACCAGCACGCGGATCACCGTATTCGCCTTGGCGACCGGCGCCGTGGCGGCCGGTTTCATCCCGCGCTGCAGACGCGCGTCGCGCGCGGCCTGCTGGAACATCTGCCGATAGGCGACTTCGGGATGATCGGCCGGCATCTTCGACTCGTCGATGTGCACGATCGCGTGGCCGCCGGAGCGCAGCGGACGCAGCGCGTAGAGCTGGCCGTTCTTGCGGATCGTGCCGGTGAGCTTGTCGCCGTTGCGGACGATGATGACCGAGTTGTTGGGGTCGTCGGCGATCTCGCCGCCGAGCGCGCTCTTCACCGAATCGAGGATGCCGAAATCGGTGCCGAGGCTGCCCGACCACACCAGGGTGCCGTCGGGGTTCTGCGTGGTCTTGCGCAGATAGGCGGTGCCGGCGTCGCCCAGGCCGAGCTGCAGGCGATCGGTCTTCGCGCTGATCTGGGCGGCATCGGCCTGCACGAGTTGCAGCGAGACCGTGGCCCGGTCCTGCACCAGCGCGCGATAGCTTGCATCGGCGGTGAGTCCGGCCGGTGTGGCCTTGGTCGCGGAAAACAGCGGTTGACGTGCCGCCTGAGTGGCGGCAGCGGTGAGGCCGAGCGCGAGGATCGCGCCGGTGGCGGCGAACAACGTGGAACGTTTCATGCGTCTGACTCTCCCTCGTCCTTCCATTGC
>JBIJAD010000320.1:0-4740 GCA_044345955.1 Lysobacteraceae bacterium | reverse complement strand
GGCATCGATGGACTCCGCTTCGGCGTAGAACGCCCGCAGCCGGTCGCCGTGATGCTCCAGCAGGTACTCGACCACCCGGCTCAGGCTCGGGTGGCTGAAGAAGACGGCCGGCGTGATCTCGATGCCGTAGTGACGCGAGATCTGCCGGGCCCAGCGCGACATCTGAATCGAGTCGAAGCCGTAATCGGCCAGATTCTGTCGCGGCAGGATCCGCTCGGGAGACAGTTTCAGCAGTTCGCCGATCTGTTCGCCCAGTTCGAGCTCGACGCATCGGGCGATGTCGAGTCCGCGCAGGGCCGCGCGCGCCCGCGCTTTCGGCGCCGCGGACTGCGGCTCGCTGGGCGGCGCGGGAATGCGCCCGGATTCGATCGATGCGAGCAGCGCCCGCAACTTCGGCAGGTCGCCGTACATCGCCAGGCAGAATCCGCCGTCGCCGCGCATCATCAGTTCGAACAGCTTCACGCCGAGCCGCGGCTCGAGCGGCTGCTGACCGCTGCTCTCGAGGTACAGGCGCGTCCGCTCGGCATCGCTGTCGCTGCCCATGCCGCCCGCCTCCCAGAACGGCCAGCCGATCGCGAGCCGCAACGGACCCGACGGATCGGCGCCATGCTGCGCGTGGGCCATCTGGAAGCGGTTCGCGATCGCGTAATCGAAACTGCCGAAGTCGCCGAGGACCGCGGAATTCGAGCTGAAGCAGCAGATGAAATCCAGTTCCGGGCAATCGCGCAGCGCATCCTCCAGGGCCAGCGTACCGGCCACCTTCGGGCGCAGGACGCGACGCATGCGGTCGATGTCGTTGTCGAACAGCAGCCCCCGACCCTCGACGCCGGCCGCATGGATGACGCCATGCAGGCCGCCGAATCGGGCGCGAGCCCTCTCGGTGCACGCGCGCAGGGCGTCGACATCGGCGACATCGAGTCGTTCGTGGACCACCTGGATGCCGTCCGCACGCAGCCGGTCGAGCATCCCGGCAGCAGCGGCGTCCGGTTCGCCCCGTCCGATCAGTACCAGGTTGGCGCGGAAAGCCTGCGCCAGATGCGCGGCGAAGATCCGGCCGAGCGCACCCAGACCGCCGGTGATGAGATAGGTTCCGCCCTGGCGCAGTCGCATGGACCGCGTCATTGCGGCCGCAGGTTTCGAGCGCAGGCCGTGGCGTCGCCCTGCCCGATAGCGACAGCTTCCCGGATGCGGCGTGCCCAGTTCGGCGACGATCCGCGCGACATGGGTTTCCAGCGCGGCAGCGTCGTCGGGCAGCGTCTCGCTCACCATCACGGTCGCGGCCTTGTCGGGTGCGATCACCCGCAGCGTGCGCTCGATCGCGATCAGGGCCTCGGCATGGCTGCGGCTAGGCGCATCGGCATGCCCGGCGCACAGCAGCAGCCGGCTCCAGGCGAATCCGGCGTCGTGCAGCCCCTGCAGCAACGCGAGCGCGGTCTCGATGGACGCACAGGTCGCCGGGCCGGACGGCGTCGGCAAATGGACCAGGGCATCGACGCGGCCCTGGCGCTCGCCCAAGGCCGCGAACGCCGTGGCGATCGCGGCGCGCGTGCCGGCGAAATCGATCTCGTCGCCCCGGTCGGCATCCAACCCTGCGATCGGCAGCAAGGTCGCTTCGATCCCGGGCGCTGCCGCGGCGAAGGCCCGCGCGATGACGCCCTCGGACCGGGCGTCGACGACGCAGACGATCCTGCGGACATCCCTCGCCTGGCCGGGGCGAAGATCGACCGGGTGCCATGTCTCCGTCGTCAGCAGAGGTTCGCCGCGCAGCCTGGCGGGATTGCCCTCAGGCGCCGAAGCGCGCCGGGCGCCGCGGTCGGCCAACAAGGCAAGCGCAGCCTCGCGCGTCAGCCTTCCGCTTTTCAGCTCCCCCAGAAGATGCTCGAAGAAATCAGCCACGTCCTGCTCCGCCGATCAATGAATCGCCGCCTGATCGTCGACGCCGTTGAGCGCGTCGACCAACCTGCGCAACTGTTCGGCCGCGTCGTCGACTTCGAGGAACCCGTCCAGCACCGCATCGAGGATGTCGGCAGCAGGTGCGTTCGTCGGAGACGGCGACGCTGCGCCGGCCGCGGCGTCGGCGGCGGGCTCTCCGGGACGTGCGGTCGGGGACAGCCAGTAGCGTTCGCGTGCGAACGGATAGGTCGGCAGCGAAATGTGCCGACATTGCGCTTCCTCGAACAGGTCGGCGTAGGCGAGCTTGCAGCCCCGGACATACAGGGAGGCGATCGCGGAAAGCCGCTGCAGGTACGCCTCGCGATCCTGCAGGCTGCGACTTTCGACGATGCAGCGATTGCCGTAATCCTTCGCGTCCTTCTCTTCGACGATACCGTCCTCCACATGTCCGACGAAAACGTCGACTGCGCCCCCTTTCTCGGCCCAGTGTAACAGCTTGCGATGCAGTTCGCGCCCGTCCCCGGCGATGCAGGCGAGCCGGTGCGCATGATGCTTGCGACCGAGCAGCAGGGTGAAGCTGACGTCCGCGCAGTCCGACGGATGACGGTCGCAATGGAGCGCCAGACGCATGGCCTGCTCCTTCAGTTGCGATGGCGTCTTCGCGGAGAGGACGACCAGATACCCGGGCCGCGGAACGCGTCGGCAAGGGACGTGCGGCGCCTCCTCGATGACGCAGTGCGCGTTGGTGCCGCTGAAACCGAACGAACTGACCGCCGCACGCCTCGGCATGCCGGTCGGTACAGTCCAATCCCGCAGCCGGTCGTTGACGTAGAAAGGCGTGCCCTCCAGGCGGATGTGCTCGTTCATCCGTTCGAAGTGCAGCGTCGGCGGCAGTTGGCGATGACGCATGGCCAGCAGCACCTTGATGACGCTGGCGGCCGCGGCCGCGGTCAGCGCATGGCCGATGTTGCTCTTGACGGAGCCCAGTGCGCACCAGCCGTGCCGCGGCTCGCCGGCCGCACCGGCCGCAGCGCCGAAGGACGCGACCAGCGCCTCCACCTCGATCGGGTCGCCGAGCTTGGTGCCGGTCCCGTGCGCCTCCACCAGCGTGATCGTCCTCGGATCGACGCCGAAGCGCGCGTACACGTCGCGTTCCAGGGCGATCTGCGACTTCACGCTCGGCGCGGTGATGCCGTTGGTCTTGCCGTCCTGATTGACGCCCCAACCGCGGATCACCCCGTGGATCTGATCGCGATCGCGAAGCGCATCATGCAGTCGTTTCAGCAACAGGACGCCGACGCCTTCCGCCGGCACGAAGCCGTCCGCGCGCTGATCGAAAGCGTAGCAGCGCCCGGTCTTCGAAAGCATGCCCGCGTTCGACGTGGTCAAGTGGATGGCCGGACCGCAGAGCACGCAGACGCCACCGGCGAGCGCCATGTCGGATTGTCCCAGGATCAGGCTGTCGCATGCGGCCGCGATGGCGACCAGCGACGACGAACAGGCGGTATCGATCGCCATGCTCGGGCCGCGCAGATCCAGCAGATAGGAAATGCGGGCCGCGAGGATGGAAGAGCTGCCGCCGATCAGTCCCTGGGCGGATGCCGCATCCACGCCCACACCGTAATCGCCTCCACCGCACCCGGCGTAGACGCCGCAGCGCGTGCCGGCCAGCGATGCCGGGTCGATCGCGGCATCTTCGATGCACTCCCAGCAGGCCTGCAGGAACAGGCGCTGCTGCGGATCCATCACATAGGCTTCGGCCGGGGCGATGCCGAAGAACAGCGGGTCGAACATCGCCACTTCGTCGAGCGCGCCCATCGTCCGGCAGTAGGTGGTGCCGAGGGTCTCGCCGCTGGGATCGTAGAAGTCGTCGACGTTCCAGCGATCGCGCGGCACATCGCGCACACAGTCGCGCGCGGCCGCGATGTTGCTCCAGAACGCTTCGGCGTTCGCGGCTTCCGGATAACGGGCCGACATGCCGATCACGGCGATGCCTTCGAGCAGATCGTGCCCGACCGGCGCACGATCGCGCGATGCCGTCGATGCGGCTGCCGGGGCCGGCGTCGATGCGACCTGCGCGATCGCCGGTGTCGGCGGTGTCGGCGCTGCCGGCGTCACCGATTCCATCGAGGCGACCGGCGCAGCGGCCGCCGGAGCGGCTGCGGGCGTCCGGATCGACGGCACTGTCGACGCCGCGACCGGCTTCGGCTGCTGCGCGAGTTCGCCCGCAATATGCGTGGCCAGATCGCGGATCGTCGGATAGTCGTACAGGCGCGTCGCCGGCAGCGAAAGACCGTAGGCGCGGTTGATGACATGGGTCCATTCGACGCCGATGATCGAGTCGAGGCCCAGCTCGACGAACACATCGTCGTCGCTGATGTTGCCGCGCTCGATGAACAGCGCCTTCGCGAGCGTCTCGGTCAGCATGTCGACGATCGATTCGAGCGAAACCGTCTCGCTTTCCGCTGCGGTCGCGGCGGGAGCGTCCGCATCGATCGTCGGCTCCGCTCGAGCCGTCGACGCCGGCGGGTGGACCGGTTCCGCCGACACTGAAGCCTGCGGTACCGGCGGCGCGGCGACATGAGCCGCGGGCAGCGGCTCATCGGCCACCATCCGGTCATCATCCAGATTCCGCAGGGCGACCGAAGGTTTTCCGCTGCCGGTTGCACGCGTGACCGCCGCCGGCGCTGCGGTTGCGGTCTGCGGCAGCTTGACACTGCCGCCATCGGCGATCTCGTCCCAAGAGATCGGCAGCCAATGCACCTCGCGCGCGAACGGGTACGTCGGCAGCGGCAGCGTCCGCGGCGTGCCCGACGGGTACAACTGCAGCCAGTCGAACGACAACCC
>JBIJAD010000319.1:0-4761 GCA_044345955.1 Lysobacteraceae bacterium | reverse complement strand
ACCCGGTTCGCGATCGACGCGGCGCTGCCGCCCAGCGCGTAGGGTTCGCCCAGGGTCTGCGCCTGCGCCCCGTACAACTGGTACTCCTCGTACATCACGCCCACGAACACGCCCACCGACGCCGCGGCCGCGCCGGCGCGCAGGGTCTCGCGGGTGTGGCCGGCATCCTCCAGCGTCTCGTACGCGCACTGCAGGAACAGCCGTTCCTGCGGGTCGAGGAACTGCGCTTCGCGCGGCGAGATGTTGAAGAACAGCGCGTCGAAGTCCTCCACCCCGTCGAGGAAGCCGCCCCACTTGCTGTAGCTGGTGCCGACCTTGCCCTTCTCGGCGTCGTAGTAGTCGCGATAGTCCCAGCGCGAGACCGGAATCTCGGTGATGCTGTCGCGGCCGGCCAGCAGGTTCTCCCAGAACGCCTCCAGATCCGGCGCCTGCGGGAAGCGGCCGCCGAGGCCCACGATCGCGATCGGCGCCGGCGCCGCGGGTACGGCGCTGCGCGCCGGCGCGGACTCGGCGGCGAACCGCCGCCGACGTCGACGCCGCCCCTGCTCCGGGACCGGCGCGGCTTCGGCCGGTACCGGTGCGGACCGCTCCGCCGGACGCTCCTCCCACCGCAACTGCGCGATCAGCGCCGCGCGATGCCGGTCGATGAAGTACTGCGCCAGCGCCTCCAGACTCTGGTACTCGAACATCAGCGTCTTCGGCAACGCCCCGAACGCCTCCTGCAGCGCGTTGACCATCTTCAGCGCCAGGATCGAGTCGATCCCGTACTTCTCCAGCGGCGCATCCGACTCGATCCGGTCCGGCGCCAGCTTCAGCGTCTGCGACAGCAGACCCTTGAGATAACGCAGCGTCCGCTCGCGCAGCTCGTCCCGATCGACCTCCGCAGGGGCCTGCGTCGCGGGCGCGCTGGCCGGGGCCGGCGGCTCCGCCGCCGGCCGCGCACGCAGCCGCTGCAGCGCACTGCGCCGGCCGTGCACCACCACCACCTGTGCCGGATCCTGCGCGCAGGCCGCGTGCAGCGCGCTCATGCCCGACGCCTCCGACAACGGCTCGAATCCCTCGTCGCGCAACCGCTGCAGCGCGTCCGCGTCCAGACGCATCCCGCCCTCGGCCCACAACGGCCAGTCGATCGACACCGTCCGGCCCTGCGCCGTCCCCGCCTGCACGCAGTCGCGACGGTATCCGGCGTACGCATCCAGAAACGCGTTCGCCGTCGCGTAGTCGCTCTGCCCCACACCGCCGGAGACGCCCGCCACCGAACCGAACAGCACGAACCACTCCAGCCCCATCCCGCGCGTCGCCCGGTCCAGGTTCACCGTGCCCCGCACCTTCGACGCCCAGACCGCCCGCAACTGCGCCGGGGTCTTGCGCAGGATGAACGCATCCTCCAGTACACCCGCGCTGTGCACGATCCCGGTCAGCGTCCCGTGCCGCGCCACGATCCCCGCCGCACAGGCCCGCACCGCGTCCTCGTCGGCCACATCCAGCGCCAGATACTCGATCCGGCCTTCGCCGCCCAGCGCGTCCAGCAGCGCCTGCCGCTGCGCATCCGGCGCCGAGCGACCGGTCAGCACCAGACGCGCGTCACGCGCATGGCGCAGGATGTCCCGCGCCACCATCAAGCCCAGACCGCCGGCACCGCCGGTGATCCAGTACACCCCGCCATCGCGCCAGGGCACCACCGCCGGCACCGGCGTCAACGGCGCCAGCGCCAGGACTTCGCGCACGCCGTCGCGGTAACGCACCTGCGCCGCCGACGCCGACGCGTCCGCACGCACCGCCGTCAGCACCGCATCGGCCTCCGCAGCCGCCGGCAGCGCGATCACCTGCCCGCGGAACAGCGGGTTCTCCAAGGCAGCCGTCTTCAGCAACCCCGAGACCGCCCCCAGCAGCGCACCGGCATGCGCCTCCCAGGGCCCGCCGGCGTCGGCCACCACCACCTGCAGCGACACCGCCGCGTCCGGACGCTCCGACAACAGCGCCTGCACCGATCCGAACACCGCCGTCCATGCCGCCTCCAGCCCCGCCGCATCCGCGGCCGCCGGCAGCACCTCCCAGCGCAGGCCCGGCTCCCCGGCCTGCAGCGCATCCAACGCTTCGGCGAAGGCCGCATCGACGCAGACCACCCGCGTCGCCGCCGGCGCCGCATCCGGCACCGCCGTCTGTGCATCCCAACGCGCGGTCAGCAACTGTGTATCGACCGGATCCGCCGCATCGCCCAGCACCCGCGAGGTCAGCCCCTGCAGACGCACGCAGACTCGGCCCGACGCATCGCATACGTCCACGTCGAACACCACCGTGCCCGGCGACAGCGTGCGCGATTCGCGGACGACGGCATGGGCGCCGGGGCCGCAGGGCGACCAGATCTGCAGCGTATCCAGCGCGAACGGGATGAGCGCGCCCGATGGCATGTCCGGCTTCTCCGCACCTGCCACCCAGTGACCGACGATCGCCTGCAGCGCACCGTCGAGCAGGCTCGGATGCAGCAGATACTGCCGGGAGCTGGCCACCAGCGATTCGGGCAGCGCGAGGTCGGCCACGACCAGGGGCTTGCCGTCGGTGTCGGTGCCGATGTGCAATCGCTGCACGCTGCGCTGCGACGCGAAGTATTCGATGCCGCCCGCGCGGTGCCATTCGTAGCACTGTGCACCTTCGAAGGTGCGCGCGCCGGCGCGCAGAGCCGCGATGTCGATGACGGGCGCTTCCGCGCGCGACCAGGGCAAGGCATTGCCGCAGGAGTGGACGACCCGTTCGGCCTCGTCCGTGGAGCCGCTGTAGATTTCGAAGTCGATGCCGTCATCGTCCTGCGGGTACAGCGCGACATGCAGCTCGACCGGGACATCGTCGACGTGGAACGGTTCGCCGAACAGGATGTGCCGGAATTGCAGCGGACGATCGTCGTTGCGGCCGCGGCCGAATTCGATCGCTGCCCTGCCCAGCTCCAGATACGCCACGGCGGGCAGCAGACGGCGCCCGCCCACGCGATGATCATCGAGGAAAAATTCCTTGCCGGTGAACAGCGAGCTGTAGCGTTGTTCCTCGATGTCGGAGGTGTTCCGGTGCAACAGCGGATGCAGCAGGCTGCCGACATCCTTCAGCGAAGTCCGGGTCTGCTCGTCGACCGCCCAGTAGCGTTCGCCCGCGAAGGGATAGGTCGGCAGCGAGAGCCGGCGCGGTCTGCGCCCGGCGTGCAGCCGCGACCAGTCCACCGCCAGCCCCTGCACCCACAGTTCGAGCAGCCGGCCGTACTTGCCGCGTTCGATCCAGCGCGCCACCGCCTGCTGCAGATCGTCGTCGCTGCCGAACAGCGAGATCGCGTCGCGACGACGCGCTTCGCCCCGGTACGCCTCCACCGGCCATGTCCCTTCGACGCAGGCTGTCAACCGTTCGATCAGTTCTTCCAGTGACGATGCCGTGAACGCCAGCCGATGCTCCATCGCCTCGCGTCCGACCTGCAGCGTGTACGCCAGATCCGCCAGCCGCTCCGGCGCGACCCGGCCCGCACGCAGGTGCGCCAGCAGGCGGCGTGCCTGCTCGATCAGCCGCTCCTCGCTGCGCGTCGACAGCACGATCACCGCCGGACGACCGTCTGCCGCCGCGGCGGTCTCCGACTCGATGTACTCCTCCACGATCAGGTGCGCGTTCGCGCCGCCCGCGCCGAACGACGACAGTCCCGCCAGGCGCGGCAGCTCCACCGACACCCCGTCGCGCTCCATCCGCGGCCGCGGCCACGGCGCCTGGGTGCGCTGCACCACGAACGGCGTCTGCGCGAAGTCGATATGCGGGTTCAGTTCCTCCGCGTGCAGCGACGGCACCAACCGACCGTGCCGCATCTGCAGCAGCACCTTCGCCAGACCGGCGATCCCCGCCGCGCTCTCCAGATGACCGATGTTCGACTTCACCGAACCGATCGCGCAGAACTGCGTGTCCGCCGTGAACTGCGCGAACGCCTGGCTCAGACCCGCGATCTCGATCGGATCGCCCAGACTGGTCCCCGTCCCGTGCGCCTCGATGTAGCCGATCGCGCGCGGATCGACCTGCGCATCCCGCAGCGCCGCCACGATCACCTGCGCCTGCGCATGCGGGTTCGGCACCGTGTAGCCGTTGGTCTTGCCGCCATGATTGATGCCGCTGCCGCGGATCAGACCGTACACCTGATCGCCGTCGGCCAGCGCCCGGTCCAGACGCTTGAGCAGCACCGCACCCACGCCCTCGCCCGGCACATAACCGTCGCCGTGCGCGCCGAAGCTCTCGCAGCGACCGCGGCTGGAGGCGAACTGCGCCTGCGAGATCGCCAGATACTTGTTCGGATGCACCGAGACGTTCACCCCGCCGGCGATCGCCGCCGTGCACTCGTCCGCGCGCAGGCTGCGGCAGGCCAGGTGGATCGCGGTCAGCGAACTGGAGCACATCGTGTCGACCGCCAGGCTCGGTCCCTGCAGGTTGAAGTAGTACGACACCCGGTTCGCGATCGACGCGGCGCTGCCGCCCAGCGCGTAGGGTTCGCCCAGGGTCTGCGCCTGCGCCCCGTACAACTGGTACTCCTCGTACATCACGCCCACGAACACGCCCACCGACGCCGCGGTCGCACCGGCGCGCAGGGTCTCGCGGGTGTGGCCGGCATCCTCCAGCGTCTCGTACGCGCACTGCAGGAACAGCCGCTCCTGCGGGTCGAGGAACTGCGCTTCGCGCGGCGAGATGTTGAAGAACAGCGCGTCGAAGTCCTCCACCCCGTCGAGGAAGCCGCCCCACTTGCTGTAG
>JBIJAD010000411.1:0-3372 GCA_044345955.1 Lysobacteraceae bacterium | reverse complement strand
CTGGCCGCCGACGGTCGGGGCGGTCTCGCCGCCGACGTGCGCATCCCGGCGAAGGCCTCGTCCACGCCGGGCCTGTGGGAGCTGCAGGTGTTCGCCGATGCCGACGGTATCCAGCGCGACGCCCGCACCGCCTTCGCGGTCGCCGCGCCGACCGCGCGCTTCTCCGGCGCGTTCGCGTTCAACACGCGCACCATGCGCATGGCGCTGCCGGTGCAGGCGGGTTCCGAAGGCCGCTACGAGGCCCGCGGTACCCTGTTCGCCACCGCCCCGGACGGCAGCATGCGGCCGGTGTCGCAGGCGCACAGCGCGGCCTGGCTCAAGCGCGGCAACGGCATGCTGGTGCTGCAGTTCGACCGCAGCCATCTGCCCGCCGGCTACGGCGCGCCGTTCGAGGTCCGTCAGCTCGAGCTCAACGACCAGGCCCGCATGGCGCCGCTGGAGCGCCGCGAACGCGCGGGCGTGGCGCGCTGAGCGATCGCACGGTTGTGGAACGACGAAGGGCCCTGCTGGGCCCTTCGTCCTGTCTGGACATCGAAGAACCATGGTCATGCTCGCGCAGGCGAGAACCCATGCGTGATCACCGCCGAGGCCTGTGTCTTCGCTTGCGCGAGGGTGACGGCGGTTTTTCCCGCACGCCAACCGCGACGCTCAGCGATTCGCCACCCCATGCGGCACATGCCCCGCGGCGACGTGCTCGCGGGCGGAATCGATGTTGTGCGGAGAGTCGTCGAAGAAGATGTCGGCACCGAAGGCCTGCAGGAACGGCCCCTTGGCGCGGCCGCCGAGGAACAGCGCCTCGTCGAGGCGGATGCCCCATTCGCGCAGGGTACGGATCACCCGTTCGTGCGCCGGGGCGGAACGCGCGGTGACCAGCGCGGTGCGGATCGGACAGCCTTCCGCCGGATACGCCGCCTGCAGCCGGTGCAGCGCATCGAGAAAGGCGCGGAAGGGGCCGCCGGACAGCGGCTCGTGCGCGTTCTCGCGCTCGTGGCGGGCGAAGGCTTCCAACCCGTCCTCGCGGCTCATCCGCTCGCCCTCGTCGCCGAACAGCACCGCATCGCCGTCGAAGGCGATCCGGATCTGACCGAGTACGTGCGCGTCGTGTCCGTATCGACCCTGGCCGCCTCCGTCCCGGTCGGGATCGATGGTCGGCGCCGGCAACAGCGTCGCCGCGGCCACCCCGTGCTCCAGCGCCCGCCGCACCGACTCGGCGTTGGCCGACAGGAACAGATGCGCGCCGAAAGGTTTGACGTAGGGCCAGGTCGGTGCGCCCGAGGTGAAGGTCGCGCGCACGATCTGCAGCCCGTAATGCTGGATCGAATTGAAGACCCGCAGCCCGGTGTCCGACGAATTGCGCGACATCAGGATCACCTCGACCCGCGGCGCACCGGCCGGCGCATCGTGGTTGAGCGCCAGCAGCTTGCGCACCAGCGGGAACGCGATCCCCGGCGCCAGCACTTCGTCCTCGCGCGAACGCTGATACGCCGCATAGGCGTCGACGCCCTCGCGCTCGAACAGATCGTGGCTTTCCTCCAGGTCGAACAGGGCCCGGGAGGAGATGGCGATGACGAGGGGTTCGGGGGCGGCGGTCATGCGCGCAGTGTGTTCCCGTCGCGTCTCAGTCGTCGAGACCGGCGTCGCGAAGCCGGGCCGCGCCTGCAGCCACGGTGGAACCGGACAGATGCCGCGCCTGACGCGCCGGCGTCGCCTGTCTGCGTTTCGGCACCGGCACCGGCAACTCGGCATCGGCTGCTTCGAAGGCGAGTCGCGAACGGCCGCCCTGCCCGCGATAGTCGTCGATCAGCGCGCGATCCGCGACATCGCCCGGCAGGTCTGCGTCGGTGGTCATGAACGTCCGCAGCAGATGCACCATGCGCTCGTGCGCGATCGCGTGGGTCTGCCCGGTGCGCGCGTACAACCAGTCGCTGAAGGCCATGAAGCGATGGAAGGGAGCATCGCCGAGCAGCAGCGGCAGGGTGCGCGGATAGCGGCCGGAGTTGGCGATCATGTCCCAGTAGCGCGCGAAGCGCGACAGGCGCTGCATCTGCGCGAAATCGATGACATCGGTGCTGAGGATGTTGTACGGCGGGTCGGGATTGAAGCGCAGATCGTGGGTCGCGGCATGACGCGCGATCGGCGCGCCACGCAGGCGCTTGAGGATGCCGAACTGGATCTCGTGCGGGGCCAGCGCGACCAGCCGGTCGAAACCGCGGGCGAAGGTCTCGACGTCTTCGCCCGGCAGCCCGGCGATCAGATCGACGTGCAGATGCGCCTTGGAGTGTTCGCGCAGCCAGCGCAGGTTCGCGGTCGCCTTCTCGTCGTTCTGGCGCCGCGAGATCCGGGTCTGCACCTCGGGATCGAAGGTCTGGATGCCGATCTCGAACTGCAGGGTGCCGGCGGGGAATTTCGCGATGGCTTCCTTCAGGCGTTCCGGCAGATGGTCCGGGATCAGCTCGAAATGCGCGAACGGCGGATCATCCGGCGCGGCTTCGATCTTCGCGAGGAAGAAATCGAGGATCGCCAGCGACACATCGACCTTGAGATTGAAGGTCCGATCGACGAACTTGAACTGGCGCGCGCCGCGAGCGTAGAGACGCTCCAGCGCGTCCATGAACCGCTGCAGCTCGAACGGCCAGGCGGTCCTGTCGAGCGCAGACAGGCAGAACTCGCATTTGAACGGACAGCCGCGCGAGGCCTCGACGTAGAGATGACGCTGGCGCACGTCCTCGTCGGTGTACTCGTCGTAGGGCAGCGTCAGGTCCTTCAACTCGGCCTGCAGTCCCGGAATCACCTTCGCGTGCGGGGTCTCGCCGCGCAGCAACTGCGCCGCGACCTCGGCGAAGGTCACATCGCCCCAGCCGGTGATGACGACGTCGGCCAGCGCGCAGATCCGCTGTTCGCCGACCTCGTGGCTGACCTCCGGCCCGCCGAGCACGACGAGCACCTCCGGTGCCACGATCTTGAGCTGCGCGACCAGCCGCGTGCTCTCCTCGACGTTCCAGATGTAGACGCCCAGCCCGACGATCCGCGGCCGCTGCGCGAGGATCTTCTCGACGATCTCCTCGGTCTTCTGCCCGATCACGAACTCCAGGATCGCCGAGCGCTCGCGCAGTTCGCCCAGATTCGCGCGCAGGTAGCGCAGCCCGAGCGAGGCGTGCGAGTAACGGGCGTTGAGCGTGGAGAGCAGGATGTCGGGCATGGTCGGATTATAGCCAGTGAAGTCTGCCGCTCTCTTCCCGAATGCCCGCCGATGCATTACATGCTGCAAAGCAGCAGCCTGCGTTTGGCAGCGAATACCACTGGTCAGCCTTTTGAGAACAGGCCGCCAATCGGCTTGCCGACGAACTTCCGGAGGCAGACACCATTTATGTG
>JBIJAD010000318.1:0-4794 GCA_044345955.1 Lysobacteraceae bacterium | reverse complement strand
GCAGAGATTGGTCTTGCCGGACTTGCATAACAGGCATTCGCGGCATTCGGCGGTGTACAGCGGGATGACGTGATCGCCCGGCTGCACGCTGGTCACGCCTTCGCCGACTTCGATCACCACGCCAGCGCCTTCGTGGCCGAGCACGCAGGGGAACAGACCTTCGGGGTCGTCGCCGCTGAGCGTGAACGCATCGGTATGACAGACCCCGGTGTGGGTGATCTTCACCAGCACCTCGCCCCTGCGCGGCGGTGCGACGTCGATCTCGACGATCTGCAGCGGCTGTCCGGGACCGAAGGCGACGGCGGCGCGGGATTTCATGGCGGGGTTCCTGTGCGGGATCGGGGGATGGTAGCGCAGTGGTGGTCGGGTGCGATGCCGAGGGTCCTGTCCGGCTTGGCGTCGAACTCCTCGCATGGCATGCTCGCGCAGTCGCTGGGGATCGCGGGGGAGCGCATGACGACAGCACGTCTTGGATGGCAGGTGTGGCTCTGCCTGATCGCCCTGTGGGCGATGCAGCAAGCGATCGCGGCCGACCGTCGCCCGCGCCTGCCGAAAGGCGTCGAAGCCGTGCGTCTGGAAGATGGCCGTTATGCGGTGACGGTCAAGACGTCGACAGCGTTGCCGTCCGGAGATCAGGTCGTGCGTGCCGATCCGCGCGCGCGTCTGGAGCGGGCGGCCGTCCTGCTGTGTCCGTCAGGTCACGATCTGGAAACGGACGGCGCCGTGCGGATCGGCATCGATCCGGCAGGCAGATTCACGAGCACGCTGCGCGGTTTCGTGCGCTGCCTGCCCGCCGACAAAACCGAGCCGCAGCCGCAGCAAGCTTCCACTGAGCGAGAGCCCCGATGAACCAGCCGCCCCGCCCGTCCGCCTCCGCCGTCGATGTCCTGATTCCCACCAATCCCCTCGCCGCACTCGCGTGCTGGATCGGCATCGGCTCGGTCGTGCTCTGCGGTCTCGGCGTGTTGCTCGGCCCGATCGCGATCGGGCTCGGCGGGCTGGGGCTGAAGAAGTGGAAACTGCAGGAATCGTCCTACGGCGCCACGACCAGCAAGCTCCGTGCATGGATCGGGATCGTCGCAGGCGCACTCGGGACGGTCATCGGCGCGGTGTTCCTGATCACGCTGCTCGCGAGAGGCTGAGGCGGTCGCGGCAGGCTGCGCTGCAGCGCCCTGTCCGGCATGCTTTCGAAACCGCAGGCACGGGCCCGCAGCGCGATCCATACCAGACTCCGCGCATGCGCGTCGTCGACCTCCGAGACCTGTGGACAAGCGACAGATCGCGACGCCATCCATGGCGCAGCCGCATCGCCCGGTGAAACCCCGGCCCGGCCATCCATGGCCGGGCGTTCGCATCAGCGCGCGGCAGTGCCGCGCAAGCGCCGATGCTCACCCCGTGTTCTGGATCCCTGCCGCGATCCCGTTCACGGTGGTCACCAGCGAGCGGAACAGGGCCTCGTCGCTGCGTTCGCCGGCGCGCCAGCGCTGCAGCAGTTCCACCTGCAGCAGGCTGATCGGGTCGACGTACGGATTGCGCAGGCGGATCGACAGACGCAGGCGGTAGTCGTCCTGCAGCAACTGGCGTCGGCCGCGCAGGGCGAGCAGGGTCTCGCCGGTGCGTTCGAATTCCTCGGCGATGCCGGGGAAGAACGCGGTGTGCAGCGGGCCGGCTAGGCGCGAATAGCCTTCGAAGATGGCGAGGTCGGATTTCGCCATCAGCATCTCGATGTCGTCGAGCATCGCCGCGAAGAACGGCCAGTCGCGGGCCATGGCGTGCATGGTGTCGATGCCGTGCGTGGCGATGCCGTGGGCGAGCGCGGCGCCGACGCCGTACCAGCCGGTGAGGCCGGAGCGGTTCTGCGACCAGGCGAACACCCAGGGAATCGCGCGCAGCGCCTCGATGCCGCCATCGCGGCGCTTGCTCGGACGCGAGCCCAGGTGCAGGCGCTCGATCACGTCGATCGGGGTGGCGGCGCGGAAGTAGTCGGGAAAGTCGCTGCGCTCGTGCACCAGTGCGCGGTAGTGCGCACGCGAAACCCGCGACAGATCGGCGGCGAGCTCGCGCCAGCGCGCCTCGCGCGGTTCGGGCGGGCGCGGACGCAGGCTCGCGCGCAGCACCGCGGCGGTGGCCTGCTCCAGATTGCGCAGCGCCAGCGCGCGGATGCCGTACTTGCGATGGATGACTTCGCCCTGTTCGGTCACCCGCAGCACGCCGTCGACGCTGCCGCGCGGCGCGGCGATCACCGCGCGTTCGGTCTTGCCACCGCCGCGGCTGACCGAGCCGCCGCGGCCGTGGAAGAACACGATGCGCACGCCGGCCAGTTGCGAGAGTTCCAGCAGTTCGGCCTGGGCGCGCTGCAGCGACCAGCGCGAGGCGAGGATGCCGCCGTCCTTGGCGCTGTCGGAATAACCCAGCATCACCGTCTGCCGGTCGCCGCGCGCCCGCAGATGGCGGCGGTAGACCGGGTCGGCGAACAGCGCGCGCATGATGTCCGGGGCCGCGCGCAGGTCGTCGATGGTCTCGAACAGCGGCGCGACGTCGAGCGGGATGGCCTCATCCTCGACGCAGCCGGCGACCCGCGCCAGCGCCAGCACCGCCAGCGCGTCGGCGGCGCTGCGGCTCATGCTGATGATGTACGGGCCGAAGGCGTGCGCGCCGTAACCGACGCGGGCCTCGCGCACGGTGCGCAGCACGTCGAGGGTCGGTGCCGCGGTTGTGGCGTCGGCATGCGGCGGCGCTTCGCCTTCGATCAGCGCGTGCAGTCGCGGCAGCCGCTCCGCGGGCGGGCGCTGCGACCACTGCACATCGCCGAACATGGCGGCGATCGCGGCATCGTGGGTCGCGGAGTCCTGGCGCAGATCGAGCGTCGCCAGATGGAAGCCGAAGGTGCGCGCGCGCCACAGCACCCGCTGCAGCGCGAAGCGTCCGGCGTGCTCGCCGCGATGATGCTGCAGGCTGAGATCGATGCTCTGCAGATCGGCGACGAAGGCGTCGGCATCGGCATACGCACCGGTCGCGCCGTCGGCGGTCGCGGCCAGCCGTGCGCGCATCAGATGCAGCAACTGGCGATAGGGCATGTCGGTCAGCCGCCGGCTCAGGCGCGCGGCGACCTCGGGCAGCATCGCGGTGTATTCGGCGATCCGCGCCTCGACCGCCTCGTCCACGCCGATCCGGCTGCGGCTCTGGGTCAGCACCTCGCCCAGCGCGCGCAGATCGGCGCGATAGTTCTCCAGCACGCTGGCGCGCTGCGCCGACAGCGCGGCGCGGATGGTGCTCGCTCCCACGTTGGGATTGCCGTCCATGTCGCCGCCGACCCAGGTGCCGAAGCGCAGCACCGGCGGCAGCGCGATGCGCTCGCCGTAGACCGCTTCGACCGCATCGGCGAAGGCTTCGTAGAACACCGGCAGCACCCGGAACAGCACCTGATTCAGATAGAAGCCGATGTGCTCGATCTCATCGCCGACCGTCGGCCGCTCCGGCGGCGTATCGGTGGTCTGCCACGCGGCGGTCAGCGCCTGGCGGATGCGCGCGGTGTCGGCGCCGCGTTCGGCCGGCGTGCGCTGGCGGTCGATGTCGGCGATCAGCCGTTCGGCGACGGTGCGTTCCTTCAGCAGCAGCGTGCGACGCACCGCCTCGGTCGGGTGCGCGGTGAACACCGGCTCGATCCGCAGCCGCGGCAACAGCGCCTGCAGCTCGTCGAGCCCGACGCCGTCCTCGCGCAGCGCGCGCAGGACCGCGGTCAGGCCCCCGGGCTGCGGGGCGTCGGTGCTGCGCTGGTAGTCGCGGCGGCGACGGATGCGGTGGATCCGCTCGGCCAGATTGACCACGCCGAAATACGCGGCGAAGGCGCGCACCAGGGCGTCGGCATCGGCCGGCGGCACCGCGGCCAGACGTGCGGCCAGTTCGTCGATGCCCTCGCCGCGTTCGCGTCGCGCGATCGCCGCGCGGCGGATCGATTCGACCTGCGCCAGCAATTCGGCCGAGACCTGCTCGGCCAGCATCTCGCCGACCATCGCCCCCAGCCGGCGCACATCGTCGCGCAGCAGGGTATCGGTCTCGGCGAATTCCAGAGTCTCGCGGACGCGCATGTCGGGCTCGCAGTGGGGGTGCGAACCGGCGAGGGTACACAAAAGCCGCGGCTTGTGGCGATGGATTCGTATGCAGGGGCCCGCAAGCCGCGGATCAATACGCGAACTCGCGGAACACCCGGTCGATGTCGCCCTGCCATTCGCCGCGGTAGAGGGCGAGCTTGCGTTCGGCGGCGGTCTGGCCGCTTTCGACGATCTCGATCAGCGGGTCGAGGAAGCGGGTCTCGTCGGCGCCCTTGCTGTTGCGCACTTCGCGGCGGCGCAGGCCTTCGGCGGCGATCTTCAGCGCCTCGCGCGCCAGATCGCGCACCGTGCCGTTGCGGAAGGGCAGATGGATCGCGTGTTTCGGTACGCCGTCGCGCAGGGCGTTGCGCTCGGCCATGCTGAAATCCTTGACCAGGTCCCAGGCGGCATCCAGCGCCGCGTCGTCGTAGAGCAGACCGACCCAGAACGCCGGCAGTGCGCACAGCCGGTTCCACGGGCCACCGTCGGCACCGCGCATTTCCAGGAACTTCTTCAGCCGCACTTCGGGGAAGGCGGTGGTCATGTGATCCGACCAGTCGCGCAGGGTCGGCAGCGCGCCGGGCAGGGCCGGCAGCTTCGCGGCCATGAAGTCGCGGAAGCTCTGTCCGCTGGCGTCGACGTACTCGCCGTCGCGATAAGTGAAATACATCGGCACATCGAGCAGATAATCGACGTAACGCTC
>JBIJAD010000317.1:0-4819 GCA_044345955.1 Lysobacteraceae bacterium | reverse complement strand
CGCCGGTCTGCAAGACATCCCACGCACCTAACAACCATGAGAAGTACTGCTCCCATTTGGCAAGATCCGCGCCATGGTGAGGAGTACCCAGAAAAGTGATGGCACGGGACGCGCTGCTTACGGCCTGCCAATCTACATCTGCCTTCCCTCGCGCCTTGCACAGTAGGTGCTTGATGATCAAGCCACCCATGCTATGCCCAACCCAATGGATGGGGCGACAGCCAAGTTCTTCATCGAAGGCATCCATGAGGAGAGCACTACCAATCTCATCCAGCGACATCTCTGACTGGAACCATGCATTCAGAGAGCTACCATAGTCGACAAGCCAGATATTGACATCGGGCCGTTGTTCCCTGATCCAGTCGGGCCAATAGGTCGGCCGACCCTGGTCATCCTTGCCGGTCCAAGTGTCCGTGGAGTTACCCATCAAGCCATGCACCAATACCAGATCGGCTCTGGGTGCGGCCGACTGGTAGTAGCGATGGATACCGAACTCCTTCATCCTGCCGCCTGATGTCCCCCTGACATCCCACGCTTGTATTACACGAATTGCCACCTGCCCGACAAGACTCGGGACAACCGCTCGTCTGACGGCCCACCCGCCACATCACCACCCCGGCCGTCGTACACTCCGGGCTCCGTTGTCCCGCACGCCCGAGAGCCGTCCGATGATCCGCGCATTTCCCAAAACCCTGTGGTTGTCCCTCGCCGCGGCCGCTGCGCTCGCAGGCTGCAAGCGCGAGGAGGCGCCCGCTACGGCGCAACCCGCTGCCGATGCGGCGAAGGCCGCCGCGTTCGCGTTCAAGGATGCGATCGATCCCAAGGATTTCGCCGAGCATGTGCGCGTGCTGGCGTCGGACGCGTTCGAGGGCCGTGCGCCGGGGACGGCGGGCGAGGAGAAGACGGTCGAGTATCTGCGTGCGCAGTTCGCGCGCATGGGGCTGAAGCCGGGCAACGGCGACAGCTATTTCCAGGTGGTGCCGATGATGGAGACCACCGCGAATCCGGCGACGACGATGACGCTGAACGTCGGCGACAAGACGCATCTGCTGAAGTTCGGCGACGACATGGTGATCGGCACGCGCACCGGGCAGGCGCAGGTGAAGGTGGAGGCCAGCGATCTGGTGTTCGTCGGTTACGGGGTGGATGCGCCGGAGCGGCAGTGGAACGATTACGCCGGTCTGGACGTGAAGGGCAAGACCGTGGTGATGCTGGTGAACGACCCGGGCTTCCATGCGGGCGACGAGAAGCTGTTCGAAGGCCGGCGCATGACCTACTACGGGCGCTGGACCTACAAGTTCGAGGAAGCCGCGCGCAAGGGCGCTGCGGCGGCGATCATCATCCACGACACCGAAGGCGCGTCCTACGGTTGGGATGTGGTGCGCAATTCATGGTCGGGCGCGCAGTACGACCTGCGCGCGGCCGACGACCCGGCGCCGCGGCTGCCGATGCAGGGCTGGATCACCGGCGAGCAGGCGAAGACGCTGTTCGCGGATGCGGGACTGGATCTGGACACGCTGCGCGCCGCGGCGAACAAGCCCGGATTCAAGCCGATACCGCTGAAGGCGAAGATGAGCGTCGCGCTCGACAGCACGATCGCCGAGAAGGAGTCGCGCAACGTGCTGGCGCTGCTGCCGGGCAGCGATCGTGCCGACGAGGCGATCGTGTACATGGCGCACTGGGATCATCTGGGCAACCATGCCGATGAGCAGCACGAGAACGCGGGCGATGCTGCCGCCGACGAGGACACGATCTACAACGGCGCGATCGACAACGCGACCGGCGTGGCCGGGATTCTCGAGATCGCCGAAGCGATGGCGAAAGGACCGAAGCCGCGGCGATCGGTGCTGTTCGCGCTGGTAACGCTGGAGGAATCGGGCCTGCTCGGCTCGAAATACTACGTCGCGCACCCGACCTTCCCGATGGATCGCACCGTGGGCGTGATCAACATCGATGCGATGAGCGTGGCCGGTCGCGCGCGCGATCTGACCGTGGTGGGCCTTGGCAATTCCGAGATGGAAGACGTGCTGCGCCCGATCGCCGAGCGTCAGGGCCGCACGTTGGTGGAGGAATCGAATCCGGCGGGCGGTTACTACTTCCGTTCGGATCACTTCAACTTCGCGAAGGCCGGCGTGCCGGCGCTGTATGCCGACGGCGGCAACGATCTGCTGGAAGGCGGCACCGCGGCCGGCGATGCGGCGGGCAAGGATTACAACGAGAACCGCTATCACAAGCCCGGCGACGAGTACGACCCGGCGACGTGGAAGCTCGACGGCACGATACAGGACCTGGCCGCGGTCTTCGAAGTCGGTCTGGCGCTGGCGCACGGCGAGGGCTGGCCGAACTGGTATCCGGGCAATCCCTTCCGCGCCGCGCGCGAGCAGATGATGGCGGCGAACCCGCCGCGTCCGGCGGGGGCACCGGCGCCGGCGCAGGCCATACCGGGGCAGTAACGCAACAGGGGGCCGGCGAAGGCCGGCCCTGTTGTCGATCGCGATGCGGCGAAGAATCAGATCTTCAGCGCCGGCATCGAGGACATCACCCGTGCGCTGACTTCATCGTCGATCTTCGCCAGCGGATTGCGGCGGTCGGGCAGGCTCGCGCTGTCGTGCTGCACCTGCTGGGACTGCTGCTGCTCGCGCTGCTGGTTCTGCACCGCGACCTTCTCGTGCACCTGCTCCTGGGTCTGGCTGCGCGATTGTTCGATGTTGACGTAGCCGTTGAAGATCGGCTCCTTGCCGACGCGCTCGGCCAGCATCACGTGACCGTTGCGCACGTTCATGTACTCGGGTTTCTCGGACAGGCCCGGCGTATGGCGCGCGGTGAGAACGACATCGGTAGCGACCTTCTTCGCGTCCTCCTCGGTCAACCCGCTCTTGTTCTGCACCAACTGCATCGCGCGCTCGAACAACTGGCGCTCGCCCGGGCTCATCTCCAGTTCCTGCCGCTTCGGCGGCGCCTGCAGCATCGGACCGCTGCGATCGAGGTCGGGCGCGGCTGCGGCCAGGATCGGCTGGGCGCGTTCGCCCGGGGGTGTCGCCTCGGCGCGACGGGTGTCCTGAGCGGGCGCGACGGGCTCCGGCGTCGCCTCCGCACGCGGCGCCCGCGTCTGCGGGTCGACATGCAGCAAGGGCGTGCGCCGTCCGTTCTCCTGCACCGCGAGGTCGACGGTGCCGTCGGCGTTGCGGGTGCGGACGAGATTATCCCGATCGAATTCGCGCCACTGGCCGTTGACATGGGCGCGGCCATTGCCATCCGCATCCCAGAGCGCGAATTGGTTACCCGCGGCATACAGGCCATCGTCGGTGAAGCCCGTACCTTGGCGGTTGGTGCGACCGTGCATGGAAGTCGTACCGCGGTCGAGGGCCTGAACGAACGCCGGCGCCTCGTTGCGCTGCATGAACAAGGTCTTCACGGCGTCGTACTCTTGCGCGAGATTCGGCCGCGCGCGGTCCTCATCCGTATGGGTAGGATCGACCAGCGGATTGGCGAGCACGTTATTCCAGGTTTGGCGCATCGGATTGTCTTCATGGCTGTTGCGCAGCGCATTGACAACCGCGGCACCAGCGAGTGCAGCGTCACGGCCGCTGAGCATGTATTGATCGCGTCCGTCGGGGAGATCACGAATACCCTGTTTCACATCGGTCAACGTATCGTAGGTGCTGTTCTGGATGCGTTCGAGAATCCGGCCGCCCCATCGCTCGCTCTGGTTGTAGGCTTTCCCTACCATCGCCGCCAACTGGACCTGATCTTCCGGCAAGGAGTCGCGGTAGAGCGTCGTCTCGCGCAACGGCGTATAGACTTCGCGCATCAGCTTGTTGGCCTGCGTGACATCGTTGTCGTGGACGTAACGGATGCCGTCGTCGGAGCGCAGGAATTCGTCCAGCCGCGACTTGACCGTAGCGTCCAGCGGCCGCCCGTCCTGGGCGCGGATGGTGTTGCCGTCGCGACTCAGGTCGTTGATGGTCTGGGTCTGCTGGCGGGCATCCAGCACCCACTCGGGATGATTGGCCCGCGCCCAGTCCTGATACGCCGCGACCAGACTGCGTGCGACTTCCGGATGCTGGCCGAGATCGGTCTGCAGCGTTCCGATCGAGAGACCACTGTTGGCAACCGGCGTCATACGCCCCTCGGCGCCGATATTGCCGGCGAACGACAATCGATTGGACACGTCGCGGCCCGCCACGCTGCCCTCGGACGCGACGCCGATCGCGAAGTAGGACACCGCATTCAATTCCGCGTCGCTCAGCCCGGCCGCACGTTGCGCTTGCGCGGGTTGCCCCGCTGCGGCCTGCGCCGTCTGCCCGCCATCGAAGGGTTGCGTCATCGTCGTCTGCTCCTGCGTTCGATCGCGTCCGCGATCAGCGTTGGTTCGCGGGCCCGCCCGTTGCGGCCCGTCCGAGTTTTCTGATCAACAGGCCGTTGGGGTCCGCGACCGCCTCGCCCCGATTCGCCACGCGCAACAGCGCGCGGACGCGTGCGCCATCGATCGCCCTGATCTGACTGGTTTTTCCGACCGGCGCGAAATCGGACATCCGTACCCGCACCGCGTAAGCCGGCATGGTCAACAGCACGGTGCCGTCGCCAAGATCCATGGCGGACAGCACCGAGGATTCCCAACGCCCGCTGCGGCATTCCGCGCGGGAAGTGTCGAGATACATCAGGACCCGTTCGCGCATCGCACCGCGCTGCGGCGGAGCACGGTCGCGCTGTCGCAACACGCCGATCGGGCGCAGGTCGAGTTCGCAGGCGCCTGCGGTATCGGCGATCACGATCGAATCCGCCGCGAAATCCACGAAATGCTCGCGGTCTCCGAAAT
>JBIJAD010000316.1:0-4825 GCA_044345955.1 Lysobacteraceae bacterium | reverse complement strand
TCGCGGTCTGGAATGGTTGCGGCGCCGATGGTGGCCGCCGCATCTGATTCGAATCGCGGAAAAAGTGGGGAGAGCTTAGGCACAAGGCCCGCCCTACAGAACCTGTTTCTCATGCATCGCCCCGACGCCATTGTGATATCGGTATCAACGGTATCGCCGATCCGGTGCACCTTTCTGGAATCGGAGACCCGGAGGGCGGCAGACAGGATGTCTGCCGTTTTTCGACAAGACAAGGATGTCTTGTCGAAAAATCCTGACCAAATATCCGTTGGCAGATTTGAATTGGACGTAAAGAGTTTTCTTTGCCTACTTTCTTTGCGACAAAGAAAGTAGGACGCGCGCCAGCGCGGAAAAGATTCCAAGCTTTCACGGAAGCCTGCGATCCACCCGCCTCGTGTTCGCGACGATCTTGCAGCGAGATCGAATGCGCATCGTGAGGCGAGTCCCACATCCAGAAAAGCAGGTCCCTCGCCTTCGGCTCGGGATGACAATTGTTTTTGGCGTACCCGATTGATCCGTCGAAGAAAAACGCGGGGAGACCTCAGAGCTCGGCGCACAGTCGAATCGCGAGCCGTTCTTCCGGTGCACCAAGGCGCACCCTATGCGGCCTCGCCGCGCTCCACACCGACATTGCTCGACGCCCGCTCGTACACCTCGCGATCGAGCAGTCCCGTCTGCTTCGCGACCAGCACCGGAACCAGCATCTGCCCGGTGACGTTGGTCATCGTGCGCATCATGTCGAGGACGCGGTCGATGGCGTAGAGGTAGCCGATGACTTCCAGCGGCAGGCCGGCGGCGGAAAGGACCACCGTCGCCATCACCGTGGCGGTGCCGGGGACGCCGGCGGTGCCGAAGCTGCCGAGGACGGAGGCGATCATCACGATCAGGTACTGTTCGGCGCTCAGCGGGGTGCCGGTGTATTGGGCGATGAACACCGCGCACAGGGCCGGGTAGATCGCGCCGCAGCCGTCCATCTTGATGCTGGCGCCCAGCGGCACCGCGAACGCGGCGTAGTCCTTGTCCACGCCGAGGTTGTGGGTGACGCTGCGCAGCGACGAGGGCAGCGAGGCGAAGCTTGAGGAGCTGACGAACGCGACCTGCATGCCCGGCGCGGCGCCACGGAAGAACTTGAGCGGGTTGAGGCCGTGCGCCATCAGCAGGCCGCCGTAGACGACGATGATGTGCAGGGCGCAGGCCAGGTACAGCGCGAACACGAAATTGCCCAGCGGCAGCAGTTTCTCGAAGCCGTAGGCGCCGACCAGGGCGGCGATCAGGCCGAAGGTGCCGATCGGGGTCATCTCCAGCACGAAACGGGTGAGCTGGATCGAGATCTCGCTGGCCTCGCCGACCAGCTTGCGCGCCAGCGCGACCTTTTCGCCGAGTTTCACCATCGCGAACCCGAGCAGGGCGGCGAAGAAGATCACCGGCAGGATCGAACCGCGGCCGGCGGCGAGCACGGTCTCGCCGGCAGCATTCTTGGTGACGCCGATACCGGTGAGGGCGTGGAAGGGGTTGGCCGGGACCACGTTGAGCAGCACCTGGACGACGCTGGGCACGTCCTTGGGCACGAAGTCCGGATCGACCGTCAGCGGCATCTGCAGCACGCCCGGCTGCAGCACGATGCCGACACCAAGCCCGATCGCGACCGCGAAGGTCGCGGTGATCGCGAACCACAGGAAGGTGCGTCCGCCGAGCGCGGCGATCGATTTCTGGCCGTGCAGCGAGGCGACGGCGTTGATGACCGCGAAAAAGACCAATGGCACCGCGATCATCTTGATCAGGGTGATGTAGAGATCGCCGAGCGGCTGGAACCAGGGTTTGGCCGACGGCCCCATCAGCCAGCCGACCAGGGCGCCGAGCACGAACGCGCCGAGCACGCGCTGCCAGAACGGGATGCGGAACCAGAGCGCGATACTGCGGGACAGCCAGGTCATGGACGATTCCTGTCGGTGGCGGGGCCGAAGCCGGTCACGATACACAAGCGCCGACCCGGCGTGGAGACGGCGGCCGGCGCACAGCGTTCCGCAAACCGGCGCCCCGGAAACGCGAACGCCGCCCTCGTGGGGCGGCGTTCGCGATGCGGCGGGTGGAGGCGGACGCCGCAGTGACGCTCAGTTCGCGGGGGCCGGGGCCTCCGCCGGCGCGACGAACTGGCCGTAGGGCGCGAGCTGTTCGCGGATGGCGGCGCCGTCGCCGACCACGACGATGCTGTAGCCGTCCGGATCGAGGTACCTGCGGGCCGCGGCCTGCAGTTGTTCGGCGGTGACCGCGCGGATGTTCGGCACGTACTGGCCGAGGTACTCCGGCGGCAGTCCAGCCAACCAGTTCGAGGCGAGGGAACTGGCGACCGCACCCTGCAACTGATTGTTGATGAGGTAGCCGCCGGCGACGTAGCGCTTGGTGTCCTCGAGCTCCTGCGCAGGCACCGGTTCGATGCCCAGACGCGAGAATTCGGACCGCACTTCCTTCAGCGCCGCGCCGGTGACTTCGTTGCGCACGTCGGTCTGCGCGCCGAGGCGCCCGCCCAGCCGCAGTGCGGACAGACCACCGCCGGCGCCGTAGGTGTAGCCCTTGTCTTCGCGCAGGTTCTGCATCAGCCGGGAGCTGAAACCGCCGCCCAGCACCGTGCCGGCCAACTGCAGCGGATAGAAGTCCGGATGCGCGACCGGGATCGCCGGTCGGCCCAGACGGATCGCCGACTGCACGCTCTGGTCGCGCTGGATCAGGATCCGCTGCGGCGGTGCGCTCGCCCGTGCCGGAACGGGATCGGGCAGCGCCGGCCCACTCGCCTTCCAGTCGCCGAAGGCGGCTTCGGCGGCGCGGAACGCGGCTGCGGGCTCGATCCGGCCGGCGATCACCAGCAGCGCGCGATCCGGGCGGAAGCGTGCGGCGTGCGCGCTGCGCAGTTGATCGGGCGTGACCGCGCGGATCGATGCCTCCGTCTGCTGGGTACGGGCGTAGGGATGATCGCCGTAGATCGCGGCGACCAGGGCGCGCTCGGCGCGGAAGCCGGGCTGCGCTTCGGACGCCTTCAGGCCCTGCATGGCGTTGGCCTTGGCCAGTTCGACCTCGCGGTCGGGGAAGGTGGGTGTACGCGCCACTTCCGCCAGTAGGGAAAGCATCTGCGGCGCACGGGAAGCGAGCGCGTTGCCGAACACGCGGATGCCGTCGTTGCCTGGGGAAGCGCCGACCGAGCCGCCCAGCGCCTGCGCGGCTTCGGCGATCGCCTTCGAATCGCGCGCGGCGGAGCCTTCGGTCAGCAGGCCGGCGAGCATGCCGGAGAATCCGGGCAGATTGCGGTCGTCGACCGCGAAGCCGGCGTTGCGCACCGCCAGCACCGCGTCGACGCGCGGCAGGCCGTCGCGCGGCACGACCCAGATTTCGAGGCCGTTGGCGAGGGTTTTCTTTTCGATCTTCGGTACCGGCAGCGGTTTGTCCGGCGCATACGGCGGCAGATCCTTCGGCAGCGGTGCGTTGGGGCCGGCAATGGCGGCGCCGGCGATGCACAGCCCGAGCGAAAGCGCGATGGACAGCGTCTTGAAAGTCATGGTCGTCTCCGGGCTCAGGGCTTCGCGGCGCCGGCCGCGGGCGCGGCGAGCATCGCCGCGGGTTTGCGATCGATGACGGTGCGGTTGGCGGCGGTGAGATAGGTCCGCGCCGCGCGCTGCAGATCCGCCGAGGTCACGGCCTGGATCTTCTTCGGGATGCGGTTGACCACCTCGGCGTCGCCCCACAGCGCCTGCAGTTTGGCGAGGGTGTCGGCGCGGCTGAGCACACTTTCCAGGCCGTTGTACCAGTCGGCCAGCATGCGGGTCTTGACCCGCGCCAGTTCGGCCTCGCTCACGCCTTCGGCGGCGATCTTCGCGATCTCCTCGTCGATCGCCTTGAGCACCGCATCGGCGTTCGTGTTCGGCTTGTAGAGCGCGAACAGGGTGAACAGGGTCGGACCGTTGTATTCCCACGGACTGGTGAGGCCGTAGAGCGACTCCATGTTGAGGGTCAACTCGCGTCCCTTGACCAGGCCCTGATACAGACGCGAGGCGTCGCCGCCGGCGAGCACGTCGCCGAGCACCGCCATCGGCGCCTGATCGGGGCTGCCCCGATCGGGCATCTTCCAGGCCGCCGCAAGCGCCGGGACCTGCGCCAGCGCGTCGCTCTGGACGATGCGCTTCTCGCTGGTGTTCAGACCTTCGGAGAAATCCGCCGGCGGCGGCGTCGGCCGCGCCGGAATGCCGCCGAAGTATTTTTCGGCCAGAGCGAAGGCTTCGCGCGGACTGATGTCGCCGGCGATGCCCAGCACCGCGTTGTTGGGGCCGTAGAAATCGCGATGGAAGGCGCGCACGTCGTCGAGGGTGGCGTTTTCCAGATCCCGGAAACTGCCGTAGCCGTCGTGGTTGTTCTCCCACTTCGAGAACGCGTGCTGGCCGATGTCCAGCCACATGAAACCGCCGTAGGGCTGGTTCTGGACGTTGACCCGGATCTCTTCCTTGACCACGTCCTGCTGGTTCTTGAGCGTCTCGGGGTTGAAGTCGAGGGTCTTCATGCGATCCGCTTCGAGCCACAGGATCGGCTCGAGCGCGGACACCGGCGCGACTTCGATGTAGTTGGTGAAATCCGGACGGGTCGAGCCATTGTTGCGACCACCGCCGCCGGTGATGACCCGGTCGAACGTGCCCGAGGGCGCATTCGGCGTGCCCTCGAACATCAGGTGCTCGAACAGATGCGCGAAACCGGTGCGGCCCGCGGGCTCGTCCTTGCTGCCGACGTGGTACCAGATGTTCACCGCCACGATCGGCGCCTTGCGGTCGGTGTGCACGATCACGCG
>JBIJAD010000036.1:0-17304 GCA_044345955.1 Lysobacteraceae bacterium | reverse complement strand
GACGCGATGGTCACCGACACCGACGGCGGCGAAATCCCCGACGGCAGCGTCGGTCGCCTGTTCTATCTGCCTTCCGCCATTCCGGTCGGCGCGCCCGGCGCGGACGAAGGCACCGATACCGACATCGGTGCGCAGTTCTCGCGCTTCTGGTTCGCGGGCGACACCGAGATGGACAACGGCCACAAGCTCAAGGGCTATCTGGAGTTCGACCTCTTCGGTGGCGGCAGCATCAACGGCAACGAGGTCGCGACCAACACCTACGGCGTGACCGTGCGCCACGCCTATGTCACCTGGACCCGCCCGGACGGTTCGAGCCTGCTCGCCGGCGAGACCTGGTCGAACTTCCAGGACGTGGCCGCGCTGCCGGATTCGGTCGATTTCATCGGCCCGACCGAAGGCACCGTGTTCGTGCGCCAGCCGCAGATCCGCTACGGCAAGGGCGCGTGGTCGTTCTCGCTGGAGAATCCCGAAACCACGGTCACCCCGTATCGCGGCGTCGGCGCGCGGATCAGCAGCGACGACAACCTGATGCCCGACCTCACCGCGCGCTGGATGAAGAAGGGCGACTGGGGCCATTTCACGGTCGCCGGCATGGTCCGCGAATTCGCCTACGAGAACCCCGCCGCAGGCATCGACGACAACGCCTTCGGCGGCGCGGTCAGCGCCTCCGGTCGCTACAACATCGGCAAGAACGACGACATCCGCTACATGGTCACCTGGGGCCAGGGCATCGGCCGCTATCTGGGTCTGGCGATCGCCAGCGACACCGTGCTGGATGCCGGCGGCAATCTCGAAGCGATCGACGGCTACGGTGCGTTCGTGTCCTGGCGCCATGCGTTCTCGCCGAAGCTGCGCGGCAACCTGTTCTATTCGATGGCCCGCTTCGACAACGACGCCGGGCTCACCGGTTTCGGCGTCACCGAAAGCGCGCAGTCGCTGCACGCCAACCTGATCTATTCGCCGCTGCCCAAGCTCGACATCGGCGCCGAACTGATCTGGGGCCGGCGCTCGCTCGAAAACGACCTGGACGGCGATCTGCGCCGTCTCCACACCCACGTGAAATACAGTTTCTGAGCCCGGAGGGACGCATCATGTCCAGTGTCACCGCAACACCCGCCGCGCCACAGTCCGGCGCGCTCACCAAGGGCCACAAGAAGGTCATCTTCGCCTCCAGTCTGGGCACGGTCTTCGAGTGGTACGACTTCTATCTCTACGGCTCGCTGGCGGCGATCATCGCCAAGCAGTTCTTCAGCGGCCTCAACGAAACCTCGGCCTTCATCTTCGCCCTGCTCGCGTTCGCGGCCGGCTTCGCGGTGCGTCCGTTCGGCGCGATCGTGTTCGGCCGCCTCGGCGACATGGTCGGCCGCAAGTACACCTTCCTGGTCACCATCGTGCTGATGGGCATCTCGACCTTCCTGGTCGGCCTGTTGCCGAACTACGCCACGATCGGTTTCGCCGCGCCGGTGATCCTGATCGTGCTGCGCCTGTTGCAGGGCCTCGCGCTCGGCGGCGAATACGGCGGCGCCGCGACCTATGTCGCCGAACACGCGCCCAACGGCAGACGCGGTCTGTACACCAGCTTCATCCAGACCACCGCGACCATCGGCCTGTTCCTGTCGCTGCTGGTGATCCTCGGCGTGCGCACCTGGCTCGGCCCGGAAGCGTTCGAGGCCTGGGGTTGGCGCATCCCGTTCCTGCTGTCGATCGTGCTGCTCGGCATATCGGTGTGGATCCGCATGCAGTTGCACGAATCGCCGCTGTTCCAGCAGATGAAGGCCGAGGGCAAGCAGTCCAAGGCGCCGATCACCGAGAGCTTCTTCAGCAAGAACGGCCGGATCGTGGTGCTGGCCCTGCTCGGCGCGACCGCCGGCCAGGCCGTGGTGTGGTATGCCGGCCAGTTCTACGCGATGTACTTCCTGACCCAGTCGCTGAAGGTCGATCCGACCACCACCTGGCTGCTGATCGCCGCCGCGCTGCTGATCGGTACGCCGTTCTTCGTCGTGTTCGGCTGGCTGTCGGACAAGATCGGGCGCAAGAAGATCATCATGGCCGGCTGTCTGATCGCGGCCCTGACCTACATGCCGCTGTTCAACGCGCTGACCCACTACGCCAACCCGGCGATCGACGAAGCCCGCACCAGCGCGCCGGCGGTCGTGGTGGCGGATCCGGAGACCTGCTCGTTCCAGTTCGATCCGATCGGCAAGAAGGTCTTCACCAACTCCTGCGACATCGCCACCGCGGCGCTGGCCAAGGCCGGCATCCCCTACACCATCGAACCCGCTGCCGCCGGCAGCCTGGCCCAGGTGAAGGTGGGCGAGACCGTGCTCGTCTCCTACGAGGGCGCCGGGCTGTCGAAGGATGAGGGCAAGGCCAAGGCCGACGCGTTCACCGGCGAGCTGAAGAAGACGCTGACCGCGGCCGGGTATCCGGAGAAGGCCGACCCCGAGCGCATCAACAAGCCGATGGTGCTGGTGATCCTCACCGTCCTGGTGATCTACGTGACCATGGTCTACGGCCCGATCGCGGCGTGGCTGGTCGAGCTGTTCCCGACCCGCATCCGCTACACCTCGATGAGCCTGCCCTACCACATCGGCAACGGCTGGTTCGGCGGCTTCCTGCCGACCATCTCCTTCGCCCTGGTCGCCGCCACCGGCAACATGTACCAGGGCCTGTGGTACCCGATCGTGATCGCGCTGATGACCTTCGTGATCGGTTCGCTGTTCCTGCGCGAAACCAAGGATGTGGACATCACCCAGTAGGCTCGTTTCGCATCATCGCCATTCCTGCAGCGACGACGCCGGCGAACGCCGGCGTCGTCATTTCCGCTGGTCGCGCATGAAGCGAATCCCCTCGCCGCGCTGCGCGCGTCGGCCCCCTTTTGCAAAGGGGGCTCGCGCCTCGCGGTTCCGGCGCCGGTCGGCGCTTCGGTCCCGCGGCGACACCGCTGCGGCCGAGCTTCGCCGGCAAGACGAAGCCCCCTTTGCAAAAGCGGGCGGCGAGCCGCGTAGCGGTTCGCGGGGGATTTGCGGTTCGCGCGACCGTCAGTCCGCTTCGCGTTTCGGCGCCACCAGCCTCGCCGCGAGGATCCCGGCCTCGTACAGCAGGCACATCGGGATCGCCAGCAGCAACTGCGAGATCACGTCGGGCGGGGTGATGACCGCGGCGATCACGAAGATGCCGACCACCGCATAGCCGCGGGCTTCCGACAACTGTTTCGGCGTCACCCAGCCCAGCAGCACCAGGATCACCAGCGCCACCGGCAGTTCGAAGCAGAAGCCGAAGGCGAGGAAAATCACCAGCACGAAGTCGAGATAGGCGTTGATGTCGGTCATCATCGCCACGCCGTCGGGCGTGACCTGGGCGAGGAAACCGAACACCGCCGGCAGCACGACGAAGAAGGCGAAGGCGCAGCCGGCGTAGAACAGCCCGAGCGACGAACCCAGCAGCGGCAGGGCGAGACGCTTCTCGCGCCGATACAGCCCGGGCGCGACGAACGCCCAGGCCTGATAGAGCAGCCAGGGCATGCTGACGAACACGGCGACGAAAAACGCCAGCTTGAGCGGCGCGAAGAACGGCGAGGCGACTTCGACCGCGATCAACTGCCCGCCCTGGGGCAGCTTGTCGAGCAGCGGCTGCGCGAACCAGCCGTAGAGCTTGTTGGCGAACGGCAGCAGGCCCAGGAACACCAGCAGCAGACCCGCCAGTCCGCGGATCAGGCGCGATCGCAGTTCGACCAGGTGGCTGAGCAGGCTGCCCTCGGCGCCGCCGTCAGCGTCGGTCATCGGCCGCTCCGTCGTCGCGCGCCTGCGCCTGCGCGGTGTCCGAGGCAGGCGCCGCCGTCGCAGCGAGCTCGGTCGTGTCGGTCACCGCCGCGTCGCCGGTGCCGTCGCTTCTGCCGTCGTTCGCGATCTGCGCGCGCATGCTGTCGAACTCGCGTCGCGCTTCCTCGCCGGCGCTGCGCACCTCGGCGTCGATGTCGGCGGCGGCCTGACGGGTTTCGCGCAGGGTGCGCTGCAGCTCCTCGGCGGCCAGTTCGCGCTCCAGCTCGCTCTTGACCGAATACCACTGCGCGCGCGCGCGCCGTACCCACAGCCCGGCGAAGCGCGCGGCCTTGGGCAGGCGTTCGGGACCGAGCACCACCAGGGCGACGATCGCGATCAGGAACAGTTCGGAGAAACCGATGTCGAACATGGCGCGCGGCCCGGCCCGCGGGGACGGGCCCGGAGGGCGGAATGCGGACCGGTCAGCGCGCGACGTTGTCGTCGTTGCGCTGCGACTCGGCAGAGCCTTCGCGACGCGACTGGTCGCTCAACTGCGCCGGCTTCTCCTCGTCGCCCTGCACGCCTTTCTTGAATTCGTTGACCGCCTTGCCCAGGTCCTTGGCGCCACTGGTCAGACGCTTGGTGCCGAACACCAGCAAGACCACGATCAGCACGACGATCCAGTGCCAGATGCTCCAGCCGCCCATGAGGACACCGCTTTGTGTGGAGAGAGGGCGCTCAGGATACCGCAGTCGTCGGACCGGGGCCCTGAACCCGGTTCAGGAACGCAGCCGGTCGCGCCGCCGTGAGTACCCGACGACGCGTTCCGGACGACGCTCAGGGTGTCGGCGGCAGCGGTTCGCTCTGGACCGGGTTGTCGACCGGTTCGAACGGTTGCGGCTGCGGCTGCGGCGCCGGCTGCACGGGCGCCGGATCGGCGGGCGGCGCGACCGCCGGGGCCGGGGCCGGCTCGTCCCGGCGCGCGGCGCGGGCCCGGTCGCTGGCCTCGATCAGGCGTTGGCGGAAGGCCGCCACCTGGGCCGTCGGCGCCTGCGGCGCGCGGTCCTCGAAGATCATCCGCGGCGTCGTGTCCTGGCCGTAGACCGCTTCGTTGGCGTTGTCGTCGATCGAAAGCACCGCGCCGTCGAGGGCGACGCCGGCGAACAGGCCGCGGGCGCGCGACCAGGACCAGATCTCGGCCTTCATCTGGCCGTCGGTCAGGGCCGCGGCCTGGCGGCCCATCGGCCCGGCGGCGACGCCGGCATCGGCGCCGAGGGTGAATTTGCCGTTGACGATCGACGACAGCCCGCGTTCGCTGCGGAACACCAGCACCACGTCGGCCGACTGCACGCCCACCTGCAGGCCGACGCTGCCGCCGGTGAGTTTGACGAACACCGGGTTGGACCAGCCGCCGTCGGCGGTGCGTACCGACATCAGGCCATGGCCGCGGCGGCCGCCGACCACCAGGCCGGCCTTGATCGTGTCCGGGACGATGACGATCCCGCGTGCTTCGTCCAGCAGTTTGTCCGGGATCGCGGATTCGGGGATCGCCTGCATCTCGCCGAGCACGCGCGCGGCGTTGTCGGCCTGGGCGTCTTCGCGCGGGCCGGCGTGGGCGGGCAGGGAAAAGGCGAGCGAGAGGGCGAAAGCGAGGGCGGCAGTGCGCGCGGGGATCATGGGAGCGGCGTCTCCAGCGGGGGTGCGGCCGAGCGTAGTGCGCAGGCGATGAACCCCGGCCGTATGCGCCGTTCCGCGATTGCGCGCTGACGGCCGCGGGCGCAACTGTCATCCTATGGCGATGAACGATTCGACTTTCGACCTGGCGGCCCCCGATACCGCCGTCCTGCTGGTCAATCTCGGCACGCCCGATGCGCCCACCGCGCCGGCGGTGCGCCGTTATCTGGCCGAATTTCTCCACGATTACCGCGTCGTCCCGCTCAGTCGCTGGCTGTGGTGCCCGATCCTGCATTTCGTGATCCTGCCGCTGCGGGGGCCGAAGGTGGCGAAGAAATACGCCGAGATCTGGATGGACGGCGGCTCGCCGCTGGCGGTGCACACCCGCGATCTGGCCGCGGCGATGCAGCCGCGCCTGCCCGCGCTGCGGGTGGACTGGGCGATGCGTTACGGCCGTCCGGCCATGGCGCAGACGATCGCGCGGCTGCGCGCCGAGGGCGTGCGCAGGATCCTGGTGCTGCCGCTGTATCCGCAGTACTCGACCACCACCACCGCCTCGGTCGAGGACGTGGTCGCGCAGGTGTCGCGCGAGGTCGGCGATGCGCTGCGGATCGAGACCGTCGTCGACTATCACCGCGATCCGGCCTGGGTCGCCGCGATCGCCGACAGCGTGCGCGCGCACTGGGCCGCACACGGTCGCGGCGAACGTCTGCTGTTCTCGTTCCACGGCATCCCGCAGCGGCTGGTCGAGGCCGGCGACCCGTATCGCACCCACTGCGAGGCCGGCGTGGAGGCGATCGTCGCCGCGCTCGGCATCGCGAAGGACGAGGCGCTGCTGACCTTCCAGTCGCGTTTCGGCCGCGAACCGTGGCTGCAGCCCTATACCGACAAGACCCTCGAAGCGCTGGCCGCGCAGGGCGTGAAGACGCTCGACGTGGTCTGCCCCGGCTTCGCGGTGGACTGCCTGGAGACGCTGGAGGAGATTTCGCTGCAGAACGCCGAACTGTTCCGCGAGGCCGGCGGCGAGACGCTGCGCTACATCCCCTGCCTCAACGCCTCGCCCGCGCATGCCGACGCGCTGGCCGCGCTGGCGTCGCGCCATCTGGGTCTCGACCGGGAGTCGCCTCCGCATGCGTGAGATCGTTCTCGACAGCGCCCGCGGCCGCTTCCACGCGCTGCGCAACGACAACACCGCCGGCGCGAAGCTGCTGGCGATGCACGGCTGGCTCGACAACGCCGCGAGCTTCGTGCCGATGGCGCCGGTGCTGGCGGATTACGACCTGGTCGCGCTGGACCTGCCCGGGCACGGCCGCAGTTTCCATTACCCGGCCGATGCCGAGTACAGCCTGTTCAGCACCCTGCTCGACCTGCTCGCCGCGGCCGATGCGCTGGGTTGGGAGCGGTTCGCGGTGCTCGGTCATTCGATGGGCGGCGCGATCGCCAGTCTGCTCGCGGGGGTCGCGCCCGAGCGGGTCGAGCGTCTGCATCTGATCGAAGCCCTCGGCCCGCTGGCGGCGCCGGAGGACACCGCCGCCGAACGCCTGCGCGATGCGGTGAAGCAGCGCCGTGCGCTGGAAGGCAAGCGCAAGCGCGTTTTCAACGATCCCGAGATGGCGGTGCTGGCGCGGATGAAGACCCACATCACGCCGCTGGACGAGGCCTCGGCGCGGCTGCTGGTCGCGCGCGGCATGCGCCCGGTCGAAGGCGGACACGAGTGGAGCAGCGATGCGCGCCTGACCCTGCCGACCGCGGTGCGCATGACCGAAGCGCAGATCCGCGACTGCCTGCGCGCGATCCGCTGTCCGGTGACGGTGCTGGTCGCCGATCCACCGCCGCCGTACTTCGTGCCGGAACTGCGCGACGCGCGGGTCGCCTGCGTCGCCGACATCCGCTGCGTGTCGATGCCCGGCAGCCATCATCTGCACATGACCCATCCGGCCGAGGCCGCGGCGGCGCTGGGTCTGCGGGGCCTGTAGGGCCGGTTTCACCGCGATTTTCGCCGCAACCCACCGCCGGTCCGGCCGCCGCCTGTTGTGGGAGCGACGCAAGTCGCGACAGGCCGCAGAAAAACGCGCCGCGATGCGTCGCGACTTGCGTCTCTCCCACGGTGCAAGCGATGCGCACTCAGCGCAGCAACGCCTGCAGCGTGGCCTTGAGCCGGCGGCCTTCGTCGCGGAACCATTCGCGCTGGTCGCGCCAGTGCGGGAAGCGGGCTTCGACTTCGCGCCAGTAGGCCGGCGAATGATCGTGGTGGATCAGATGGCACAGCTCGTGCACCAGCACGTACTCGAACGCCTGCGGCGGCGCCAGGATCAACGACAGGTCCAGCGCGACCGTGCCGTCCGGGGCCAGAGAGCCCCATTGCGAACTCATCACCTTCCATTGCACCCGGCGCGGCGCGCGCGGCAGCGACGGCAGATAACGCGGCATCCAGCGGCCGACATCGGCGCGCGCTTCGGCTTCGTAGAAATCGCGCAGCGCGCGGCGCAGCGCGGCCTCGCCGGCGCGCGGCGCGGTCTGGAAACGCAGGCCGGCGTCGTCGGCGCGCAGCGCGGTGAAGCGGGCGGTCTCCCAATGCAGCGGCATGGCCCGGCCGCGCAGCGGCAGGGTCGCGGTCGCATCGCGGCGCAGAGCCATTTCGCCCAGATCCGGCAACTGCGAGAGCTGCGCATGCACCCAGTCGCGGTGTTCGGCGAGGAAACGTTCGCCGGCGATCAGGCTGGCGCGCGCCGGCAGGGTCAGGCGTACGCCGCGTTCGCTGACCGAGAGCTTCATCCGCCGCGCGCGCGGATCGCGCACGCGCAGCACGTCGATGTCGCGACCGTCGTGCAGACGCAGCGGCACGCGGTCGCGTTGCTGTACGGGTGCGGGAGGGGTGGCGCGGTCGCGCAGGCGCAACGTGCGATTGCGAAAGAAAGGCATGCGACATGCTACCCGCTGCGGGGGTCGCGACGGAAGCGCGACCGCCAGCGAACGGCGCGCGCCGTCACTCGGCCTTCGACAGCTTCAGCGCCGGTTCCAAGGTCAGGAACAGCCGTCTCAGTTCGGCGCTGAACAGGGCGAAGCGGGCATCGAGTTCGGCGCGCAGGTCTTCGCGTTCGGTCGATTCGAGCTGGTCGACCGCGCCTTCGAGCAGCTTGAGCTTGCGCACGATCAGGTCCTCGCCGAGCACGAAACTGACGTGATCGTCCAGGGTCAGCGCCAGCCGCGTGACCTGCTTGCCGGCCTCCAGATGTTTGGCGATCTCGTCGCTCTGCAGTTCCTGGTGCTGGCATTTCACGATCGCGCCGTGGTCGGTGGGGTCGCGCAGTTCGCATTCGTCGCCCAGCGACAGGCCATCGGGCAGCGGGTCGCCGGCGATCCAGCCGGTCAGCACCGAACGCGGCGCGACCTCGGCGTTCAGCGGCAGCGCCGGGAAGCTGCCCAGCGCATGGCGTACGTCGGAGACCACCGCCTCGGCGGTCTTGCGCGAGGAGGTGTCGATCGCGATGAAACCGTGGCCCAGATCGATCACCGCGTCGGTGCGTCCGGGCTTGACGAAGGCGCGCGGCAGCAGTTCGTGGATCAGATCGTCCTTCAGCCGTTTGCGCGCGCGGCCGCCCAGCCGGCGGCCTTCATTCTCCTCGACCTCGGCCAGTTTCTTCTGCAGCAGATCGTTGACCACCGCGGCGGGCAGGATCTTGTCCTCGCTGCCGGCGGCCAGCCACAGCGCGTCGCCGATGCGGTGCGAAAGCGCGTCTTCGCCGCGCCCGAACGGCGAGACGAAACCGCGCGAGGACAGCTCCAGCGCGCCGACCGGTTTGAGCGCGCATTCGGCGAGGCCGGCGTCGAGCGCGTCGAAGTCCAGCGAGGCGGGAAAACGGAAGAAGGTCAGGTTGCGGAAGAACATCGTATATCCGGAAGGTGGAAATCGCTTCGTCCCGAAGCCGATGGCCGTGGGACGCGTGGTCGAGAAATGCGCGGTGTGCGGGGGCAGGCCGCCGCTCCGCTCGGAAGGACAGCGTCAGGGCATCGCGGGCCGGTCGGCGTCTTCCGTCGGTGCGGGATCGCCCCCCAGCCAGGCATGCGCATCCGGCAGATCGCCGTCGCCGCGTCTGCCCAGGGCGAGAAAGTCGAACAGCTTCGGGTCGCTCAGTTGCGAGGGACGGATATCGCCGAGCGCGCGGGCGATCTGCTCGACCCGGCCCGGGGTCTCGCGTTCCCAGGTCTCCAGCATCTTCTTCACCTGCTTGCGCTGCAGGTTCTCCTGCGAGCCGCACAGGTTGCAGGGGATGATCGGAAACCGCTTCGCTTCGGCGTAGGCGGCGATGTCGTCCTCGCGCACGTAGGCCAGCGGCCGGATCACGACATGCTTGCCGTCGTCGCTCAGCAGCTTGGGCGGCATGCCGCTGATCTTCGAATGGAAGAACAGGTTGAGGAAGAAGGTGGCGACCAGGTCGTCGCGGTGGTGGCCGAGCGCGATCCTGGTGAAGCCCTGCTGCTCTGCATACGTATACAGCGCGCCGCGGCGCAGCCGCGAGCACAGCGAACACATGGTCTTGCCCTCGGGGATCACCCGGGTCACGACCGAATAGGTGTCCTGTTCGAGGATGTGGAAATCCGCGCCGATCGAGCGCAGGTAGTCCGGCAGGACGTGTTCGGGAAAGCCGGGCTGCTTCTGGTCGAGATTGACCGCGGTGATCGAGAACGAGACCGGCGCCTTCTTCTGCAGTTGCAGCAGGATGTCCAGCATCGTGTAGCTGTCCTTGCCGCCGGAGAGGCAGACCATCACCCGGTCGCCGTCCTCGATCATGCCGAAATCGGCGATCGCGCGGCCGACCTGATGGCGCAGGCGCTTGGCCAGCCGGTTGGCCTCGTGCGCGACGCGACGCGAGGGCGGCGGCAGGGGCTCGGAGAGGGGCAGGGGCGTGGTCATGGGCCGCGTATGTTATCGCCGAAGCCTCGCGCCGGTCGGTGCGAATCGTGCGCAGTGCATGCGCCGGGGCGCAGGCTGCACGAATGCGCATCGGCATGGCGCACGCAAGTCATTGATTTCATTTGCGGGGCGGCTTGGCACGAAGGGTGCGGGAGACCTCTTGCCGGCGGGAACGCTTTTCCTGCCGGCACTTCCCCCACCGATGGAGCCCTCCATGCAAAGACCGACCCCTCCCCCGTCCCTGCGTCATGCGCCGCCGGCGCTGTCCGCCCTGGTCGCGACCCTCCTGGCCGCCGTCGCGCTGCCGGTGATGGCCAACGATCACGACGATGATCGCGGTGGCGAGCAGGCCCGCGAGGGTTCGCAGCAGCCGGTCGCCGACAGTTGGATCACCGCCAAGGTGAAGGCCGACTTGCTGTTGACCGAAGAAACCAAGGGTCTGGACATCAATGTCAGTACCCGCGACGGCGTCGTCACCCTCGCCGGCCGTCTCGACACGGCGGCACAGGTCGAGAAGGCCGTCGCCATCGCACGCGCGATCGACGGCGTGAAATCGGTCGACGCCACGACGCTCACGGTCAAGCCCCGCGGCTGACCGTGTCCCGCCTGGATGCAGGCATTTCCCCCTCCCCCGGACAACAGGATTCACTCATGAACAGCGACATCATCAAAGGCAAGTGGAAGCAGCTCGCCGGCCGCATCAAGCAGCAGTGGGGCGATCTGACCGACAACGATCTGACCGTCGCCGAAGGCGATCGCGAATATCTCGCCGGCAAGGTCCAGGAGCGTTACGGCGTCACCCGCGACGTCGCGATGCAGCAGGTCCGCGATTTCGAGAACACCCTCGACGGGCGCTGAGCCGGCCCGCCCGGGTTTCGGGCCACCGCCGCGGGTTCGTGCAGACCCGCGGCGGTCCGGATCGGCCGGTCGCGCCCTCCCCCGCGACCCCCGATTCGCCGTCGGACCGTCGCGGCCGCACCCTCCGTCCGGTGCGGCGACGGCGGTCCCGACATCGCATGCGCCGCCGCGGGTCGGCGCCCGCGATCCGGCCCCGACCCGCTCCTTTCGCATCCGCTTCCGGTTCCCCCTCCTCCTGAGCGGATGCGCCGCCTGCCTTCGGGCAGGCGGCATTTTTTTCGGCCGGATGTGTCGGCTCGATTCTCCGGCGCGATCGTGCAAAGCGCATGGTCGCGGCGGTGCGATCATGCATCCTGCACGCATCGGCGGTCCGGCACACGCGCCAACAGACGATTTCGGGCGCTGGCATGGCCTTTGCGGATACAGAGCCCGGGGACAGTCCCCGGAGCGTCCACCGCCGGCACGCTCCCGCCAGCCGAGAGAACCGCCCGATGCCCGCCGCCACGACCACGGTAACGCGATGCAGCATGCCCCCGACCTCGCCGATGGCGATCCTTGACCATGCGCCGCTCGATCAGGCGTCCCTCGATCAGGCGCCCCTGGACCGGGCATCGAACGCGCGCACCGCTGTCGCACGCGCATCGCTCGGCCCGACATCGCCGGCTGCTATCGTCCGCCATGCGCCGCCCTCGACGGAGTCCCCCGCCGTGTCCACCGCCGCCGCACCGCCCGCCGGCCGCATCCTGGCCATCGACGACGATCCCCGCCTGCTGCAGAACTTCGCGCTGGCCCTCGAACGCGACGGGTATCGGGTCGAGACCGCGGACAATCTTGCCGACGGACTGCGTCTGGCCGCGACCCGACCGTTCCATGTCTGCCTGCTCGACCACAACCTGGGCCATGAGTCGGGCATCGAGGCCCTGCCGCGTTTCGCCGAGCTGGCGCCGCGGATGCGGGTGGTCATGGTCACCGCGAATGCCGGCGTCGAGGACGCGATCAAGGCGATCGGCCTGGGCGCCGCCGACTACCTGCTCAAGCCCTGCTCGCCCGACCAGTTGCGGATCGCGGTGGCGCGGCAGATCGATGCCCGGCGCATGCTCGATCGCATCGACAACCTCGAACGCGAAGTCGCCGGCAGCGCGGGAGTCGAACTCGACAGCCGCAATCCGGCGATGCAGGCGGCGATCCAGACCGCACTGCAGGTCGCGCGTACCGACGCCAATCTGCTGATCCTCGGCGAAAGCGGCACCGGCAAGGGCGTGCTCGCCCGCACCGTGCACCGCGCCAGCCCACGCGCCGGCGCCGAGTTCGTCACCGTCAACTGCCCCTCGCTGTCGGCGGAGCTGATGGAAAGCGAGCTGTTCGGACATGTCCGCGGCTCGTTCACCGGCGCGGTGCAGAACAGCGTCGGACGCATCGCCCATGCCGATGGCGGCACCGTCTTCCTCGACGAGATCGGCGATTTCCCGCTGGCCCTGCAGCCCAAGTTGCTGCGCTTCATCCAGGACCGCGAATACGAGCGGGTCGGCGATCCGGTCACCCGCAAGGCCGACGTGCGGATCGTCGCCGCGACCAATCTGGATCTGGAAGCGATGGTCCGCGAAGGCCGCTTCCGGCTCGATCTGCTGTATCGCCTGAACGTCATCGCGATCACCCTGCCGCCGTTGCGCGAGCGCCAGGAGGATCTCCAACCGCTCGCCAACGCCTTCGTGCGCCGTTACGCCGAAACCTACCGCCAGCCGGCGCGACGGCTTTCGCCGGCCGCGCTGGCCAGGTTGCGCACCTACGCCTGGCCGGGCAATGTGCGCGAACTGCAGAACATGATGGAGCGGGCCACGATCCTGTCCCGCGGCGAAGAGATCGGGCCCGATCTGCTGGCGCTGAGCGCCGCCCCGAAGGCCGAGGTCCAGCCCGGCGCGCCGATCTCGCTCCAGGAGCTGGAGAAGCGTCACATCGAGCGTATTCTGGCCAGCAGCGAAAGTCTCGATGCCGCCGCCCGCACTCTCGGCATCGACGCCTCCACCCTCTATCGCAAGCGCAAGCTCTATGGCTTCTGATCGCGACACCCTATCCATGCAGCAGCACGACCGGGAGGCGACCTCCCGCGATTTCGCCGAGACCCGCCTGGGGCAGAGCCTGAGCCTGATCGCCTGGATCCTGCTGCTGGTGGGCCTGGGCGCCAGCGGCAGGGTCGCCTTCGCCCCGGATGCCTGGTACGACGCGCTGCTCAAACCCACCTTCAATCCGCCGTCGTGGATCTTCGGGCCGGTGTGGACCCTGCTCTACGTGCTGATGGCGGTCGCGCTGTGGTCGATGCGTCGCGAACAGGAAGCCGAGCCGGCGCTGCGCCGGCGCGCGACCCGTCTGTTCGTCCTGCAGTTCGTGCTCAACCTGGCCTGGACGCCGCTGTTCTTCGGTCTGCGCAGCCCGGCGCTGGCGTTCCTCGACGTCTGTCTGTTGTGGATCGCGCTGTTGGCGACGGTGCTCGCCTTCGGCCGCGTGCGCCCGCTCGCGGGCTATCTGCTGGTGCCGTATCTGCTGTGGGTTTCGTTCGCGCTCGTGCTCAATGGCACCCTCTGGCTGATGAACCTCTGAGCCGCGTTGTTCCCGGCGTCTCCGGGTCGACGACCCTCGTCGAACCCGCATTCGCCCACCCCGCATCGCCTCCATCAGGAACCCGACCATGCCGTCCTCGCGCGTCCACCGGTTCCTCCATCGGGCCAATATCGCCCTGCTCGGACTGTCGTTTGCGCTGATCGCGATCACCGCGACCGTCTCGGTCCTGTCCATCAACCGCCTGCGCGACACGGTGCAGAGCGTCACCCACACCGTGGAACTGCGCGATCTGCTGTGGACGATGAAGGTCGAGCTGGGGCAGATGGAGACCGACGGCCTGCGCTACATGATCGGCAGCCGTCCGTTCCATCGCGAGGGCATGGAGGCGCATCTGGACGGGGTGGACGCGACGATCCTGCGGCTGCGGCAGATCGTTCCCGCCGACAACGAGCAGCAGGCGCGGGTGACGCGCCTGGCGGACAGCATGCTGGTTCTGCGCGCAAGGATCGAAGATTCGATGCGGATCAAGGAACAGGACCTGCGCGAGGGCCGGCAGGACGCAACCCTGAACCGGATCCGCGACAGCAGCGGAGAATCGCTGGTCGACCGCCTCCGCACGCTCATCGACGAGATGTCGGCGCAAGAGCGCCGTCTGCTGGTCGAGCGCGTGTCCGAGCGCGATGCGCTGATCAAGCAGACCAACGCCACGCTGCTGATCGCCAATGGTCTGGCACTGGTGTGCGGCGTGCTCGGATTCGTCGCCCTGCGACGCGCCCAGCGCGAGAGCGAGAACCTGCTGCTGGCGCAATTGCGTGCGAGCCAGGCCGATCGCGCCAGCCGCGAGAAAAGCGTGTTCCTCGCCAGCATGAGCCACGAGATCCGCACGCCGATGAACGCGATCTTCGGCTTCGCGCAACTGCTCTCGGATCACGTCAAGGAGCCGCTGCAGAAGGAGTGGGTCGCCTCGATCCGCCGAAGCGGGCAGATGCTGCTGGATCTGATCAACGACGTGCTCGACCTGTCGAAGGTCGAGGCCGGAAAGCTGCAGCTCAATCCACAGGCCACCGACATCGCCGATCTGGTCGGCGAAATCGTCGGTCTGTTCGAGCCGATGGCGGAGGCCCGCGGTCTGCAACTGCGCTGCACCTTGCATCCGGAGGATCTGGTGCCGGTGGCGGTCGATGCGCAGCGCCTGCGCCAGGTGCTCATGAACCTGCTGAGCAACGCGGTGAAGTACACCGAGACGGGCGAAGTCGCGGTGGAGGTGCGGATGCGGCCGACGCCGCTGGGCGCCGGTCGCGATCTGCGCATCGAGGTCCGCGACACCGGGGTCGGGATCGCCGCGGACGAGCAGCATCGCATCTTCGAGCCGTTCTACCAGGCCGAAGCGCCGGACGGAAAGGTGCGTCCGGGGACGGGCCTGGGCCTGAGCATCACTCGCCGACTGGTGGAACTCATGCAGGGGCGGATCCACCTGGTCAGCCGTCCCGGCGAGGGCTCGGTGTTCCACATCGATCTGCCGAACCTCGAACCGGCCGCGCCGGTCGCGCAGGCCGCGATCACCGACGCCCAGGTGCGCGCCGACTTCGACCGCCTGCCGCCGCTGCGGATCCTGATCGCCGACGATGTCGAATGGAACATCGAGGTGCTCAAAGGCCATCTGCGCGATTCGGCGCATACCCTGGCGTTCGCCCGCGACGGCCGCGAAGCGGTCGCGGTCGCCCGGGACTTCCGGCCCGATCTGGTGCTGATGGACCTGCGCATGCCGCACATGGACGGCTATCGCGCCTGCGAGGCGATCCGCACCGATCCGATGCTGCAGGAGGTGCGCGTGGTGGCGATCACCGCATCGAGTCTGGCCGACGAGCGGTCGGGTTCGAAGTCGCGTTTCGACGGACACCTGCGCAAACCCTATGCGGCCGGCGAATTGCTGGACTGCCTGCTTTCGCTGTTCGGAGAACGCGCGCCGGCAACCGCCGCCGATGCCGCGGGCGATGCCGTGCTCACCGCGCCCGCAGGCGCCGGGATCGACGATGCCCGGCGCGGCGAGGCGCTGGCGGAGTGGCACGCGCTGCGCGGGGCGCCGCTGCAGGGCCTGCGCGCGCGCATGCGCGTGCGCGAGATCGGCCAATTCTCGCGGCGTCTGGACACCTTGAGCGAGGCGATCGGCGACCCTGCGCTGCAGGCCGAGGCCCGCGTCCTGCGCATCGCCATGCAGGGCTTCGACGTGAACGGCATGAAGCGGGTGCTGGACCGTCTCGCCCGCGAGCCCGAGCCGTCACGCCCGCAGCAGGAGGCCAATGATGCCCCATAGATTCCAGTCGCCGGTGACGCTGCCGGTGATCATGGCGATCGACGATCAGATCGCCAACCTGCAGGTCGTCGGCCAGTTGCTCACCCATGCCGATTACGACGTGATCCTGAGCCTGGACGGACGCGAGGCGCTGCAGATCGCGCAGCGCACGCCGCCGGATCTGTGTCTGCTCGACATGCGCATGCCGGGGCTGGATGGCTTCGGCGTGCTCGAAGGTCTCAAGTCGATGCCGGAAACGCGCGGGATTCCGGTCGTGTTTCTCACCGCCGACCACGAACGCGACAGCCTGGTGCGCGCATTTTCCGCGGGCGCGGTCGATTACATCACCAAACCCTTCATCGCCGAGGAACTGCTGGCGCGGGTCCGGACCCATCTGGATCTCAGGCGCTCGCGCGAACGGCTGCAGCGGCTGGCGGAGGAGCGCCAGCGCATGGCGGAAATCATCAGCCACGATCTGCGCAACCATTTCGCCAACATCCTGTTCTCCGCGGACCTGCTGCAGGATGCCGGGCTGCCGGCGGACGCGCGCACGCGGGTCGGCGCGTCGATCCGGGAGTCGGCCGAAGCCGGGATGCTGTTCCTGCAGGCGCTCCTCGAACAGCAGCACGAGGCCGAGCAGGGCGCAGCGCTGCAGCCGTTGCGCGCCGCGGCGCTGACCGAACAGGCGATCCGCCTGCTGCAGCCGCTGGCCGCGCGCAAGGGTATCGCGCTGCGCACGCAGAGCGACGATCCGGACATCGAAGTGATGACCGAGTCGGTCGGCGCCGCGCACGTGCTGCAGAATCTGCTGTCGAACGCGATCAAGTACGGTCCGGCCGACGACGAGATCGTCGTGTCCGTCGAGCGCCGATGGGATCACGTCCTGATCGGCGTGCACGACCGCGGCCCCGGCATTCCGCCGGATCGGCGCGAATTCCTGTTCCGTCGCTACGTGCGCCTGGGCACGGCGCCGAGCGGTGGCGAAACCGCGACCGGACTCGGCCTGGCGCTGGCCAAACAGCGCGCGCGCACCCTGGGCGGCGATCTCTGGTACGAAGATCGTCCCGGCGGCGGCGCCAGTTTCGTGTTCGAACTGCGCCGCGCCTGAGGTGGCGATCGGCGCAGGAACGACGTGGCCGCCGCACGCGATCGAAACCGGGATCGGAGAAAAATCCACTCCGGGACGCTGCACGGCGCGGCGGGCGATGCGTACAGCGTCCGGAGCCGCGCGGTCAACCCGACGGGGT
>JBIJAD010000313.1:0-4843 GCA_044345955.1 Lysobacteraceae bacterium | reverse complement strand
CCAGCCGATCGAATAGCGATAACACGCGGCAGCGATCGTCGGAACCTTCGCGATCAGGCGGATCGCGGCCATGCGGCGCTGCTCGGCGTCCTCGAGGTCCAGCGTGTTGTGGTAGAAGCTGGCCATCGAGCCCAGCATGCCCACCAGCATCGCCATCGGATGCGCGTCGTGGCGGAAGCCGAAGAGGAAGGTGCGGAAGGCTTCGTGCATCATCGTGTGATGCGTGACTTCGTGTTCGAACTTGGCGAATTCCTGCGCGCTCGGCAGTTCGCCGTTCATCAGCAGGCATGCCACTTCGAGGAAGCTCGAGTGCTCGGCGAGCTGTTCGATCGGATAGCCGCGATACATCAGCACGCCGTTGTCGCCGTCGATGTAGGTGATGGCCGAGCGGCACGACGCGGTGGCGGTGAAACCAGAGTCGTAAGTGAACAGACCGGTTTCCTTCGGCAGCTTCGCGATGTCGATGCAGCCGCTGCCGAGCGTGGGCGCGTACACCGGCAGCGCGACCGCCTTGTCGGCGACGTTGAGGATGACCTGGCTGGGGATGTTGGAATCCTGTTGAGACACGACGCACTCCCGGAAGCTTGGGGGAACGATGACGGCGGCGTCGCGGAAAAACGACGCGGTTTGTTCGGGGGAAGGAAGCCGCAACCGTGGCCGCGACTGCGCGCGATTATCGCACAAGGTCCTGCGCGCACCGGCGCTGGACTTTGGTCGCAGGCCCGGAACGCAGACACGCGGACACGACAACGGCCGCCGAAAGGCGGCCGTTGTCGAGAATGCAGGATCTGCCCCGTGATTCGAGCCGCGAGCCGGGCGGCACCAGTTCGGGCCGTACCGATTCGGGCTTTCGCGTAGGGTCCGCGCGGAACCCGACGCGGAGCTTACTTGCCGTAACGGCGACGGAACTTGTCGACGCGACCGCTGGTGTCGACGATCTTGTGCTTGCCCGTGTAGAACGGATGCGAGGACGACGAGATTTCCACCTTGATCAGCGGGTACTCGTTGCCGTCCTCCCACTTGATCGTTTCCTTGCTGCCAAGGGTCGAACGGGTGAGGATCTTGAAGTCCGAGGTCACGTCCTGGAACACGACCTGACGGTAGTCGGGATGGATGTCGGCCTTCATGGCGAGCACCGGAGTTGAGCGGAAAGCCGGGCATTATAGCGGCCTCCCCCGCCCCGGCTCAAGCCGCCCGTCGGCGGCCCGAACATCCCCTCCCCGGCACCTCAGCCTGCGCCCAGCGCCCGCCGGATCAGGCCCTCGAACGCCGTCTGGTCGTAGACCATCAGGATCTCGGCGTTGTCGGCACGGCCGCTGCGCCGACCCCAGTCGACCACGGTCATGCCGCGGGTCTCGGCGCCGGCCAGCTCGATCCGCAGCGGACGGCGCTCCAGACGGGTGGCGCCTTCCGGGGCGACCAGCAGGGCCATCGCCAGGGCGTCGGCGGCATGCCAGCGCTCGCCGCGCAGACCGGCGGACCAGGCCCGGGTCTTGCGCGAGATGGCCTCGTAGAACCGGGCCCGCGGGTGGTCGGCGGCCAGCCAGGCCTCGACGTCGCGATGCAGGAACCCGTGCCGGATCACCGCTTCCCAGTCCGCGACCTCGACGATCTTCCCGGCCGCGGCGAAGGCCTCGAACACCAGATGCGCGGCCTCGGGGTCGAAGCCGATGTTGAACTCGGCGGTCGGCGTGGTGTTGCCCTGCCCGGTGACCGCGCCGCCCATGACAACGATCCGACCGATCCGTTCGGGCAGGGTCGGATCGAGCTTGAGGGCCACCGCCAGATTGGTCAGCGGCCCGAGCATGCAGACCACCAGCCGCCCGGCGTGCGCATGCGAGAGTCGGATCATCGCCTGCGCCGCATGTTCGGCCTCGGCACGCCGGGTCGCCGGCGGATAGCCGATGTCGCCGAAACCGTCGCGACCGTGCACGTACGACGCATCGGGCGCGGGATGCAGCAGCGGCGCGTCGCAGCCGGCGAACACGGGGACATCCACTTCGGCGACCTCGCAGAGCTTGAGCGCGTTGGCGACCGTATGTTTCAGGCCGACGTTGCCGGCGGCGATGGTCAGGGCCACGACCCCGTACTGCGGGGCATCGAAGGCCATCAGGAGGGCCAGCGCGTCGTCCACGCCGGGGTCGGTATCGATCAAGAGGGGGAGTGTGTCGTTCATCGAAGGATTATGCAGGAAGGACGCCGGCGGCCGGCGCCGTGGATGCCGGCTCCCCGCGGCGTAGAATCGCCATCGAGCACCCGCAGGATCCGCAGGCCATGGCTCCCCACGTCACGCCCTTCTTCCACGGCGACAGTTGCACCTGGACCTATGTGGTCGCCGACTCCACGACGCGGCAGGCGGCGATCATCGATCCGGTGCTGGATTTCGACGCGAAATCCGGGCGCACGTCCACGGTTTCGGCGCAGAAGGTGCTGGACCATGTCCATGCGCAGGGGCTGCAGGTCGTCTGGATTCTCGAGACCCACGCCCACGCCGACCATCTCAGCGCCGGGCATTGGCTGAAATCGCATCTGCCCGACGCGCCGCTCGCGATCGGCGAAGGCATCCGCACGGTACAGAAGACGTTCCGGCCGATCTTCAATCTCGGCGAGCATTTCCCGGTGGATGGCTCGCAGTTCGATCGGCTGTTCGCCGACGGCGAGCGTTTCGCGATCGGCACGATCGAGGCCGACGTCATCGCCGTGCCGGGTCATACCAACGACAGCATCGCGTACCGGATCGGCGATGCGCTGTTCGTCGGCGATTCGATCTTCATGCCCGACGGCGGCACCGCGCGCTGCGATTTTCCCGGCGGCGACGCGCGCACGCTGTATCGCTCGATCCGGCGACTGTTCGCGCTGGCGGACGACACCCGCGTGTTCGTGTGTCACGACTACGCCCCGGGCGGGCGCGACTACGCGTGCGAGACCACGATCGGCGCGCAGAAGGCCGACAACATCCATGTCCGCGAGAACGTGGGCGAGGACGCGTTCGTCGCCATCCGCAACGCGCGCGACGCAACCCTGGCGATGCCGGCGCTGCTGCTGTCGTCGGTGCAGGTGAACATCCGCGCCGGGCGCCTGCCCGAGCCGGAGGACAACGGCGTGCGTTATCTCAAGCTGCCGATCGATCGGTTCTGATCGGCGCGGCTCGATCGGCGCGGCTCAACCGCCGGCCGGGCACTGCGCCGGGTCCGCGGCGCCGGCGGGATCGGTACCCGCGACAGCGGCGGCGCACAGGGCGACGCGCTGCTCCTCGATCACCGCGCGGGCGCGGGTCTCGGAGGATTTCATGCCGGCGCTGCGCCCGAAGTCCAGCGCCTCGCCGGCGGGCATGCCGTTCTGCGCCATCGCCACCGCGAGCAGGCCGCCGACGCGGTTGCCGCTGGCGCAGTGCACGAGCACCGGGCCGTCGGCCTGGCCCAGCAGTTCGGCCAACCTGCGCGCGTTATCGGCGTTGATGTCGCCGGCGCCGGCGATCGGCAGTTCGACGTAACGCAGGCCCGCGGCGACGACTTCGGCGCGTTCGTCGCGGCCCTGCATTTCCGCGGCCGGCCGCAGGTTGATCACGGTGCGCACGCCTGCCTCGGCGAGGGCTTTCCAGTCGTCGGCCGCGGGCTGTCCGGCGACGATCAGATCGGGCTTCGGCTGGAGCAGGGCGACCCCGGACGGCGTCGCAGCCGGCAATGCGACCGGCGCCGGGACGGGCGTCTGCACCGCGGTCTCGCGCACGGTGACGCAGGCGGTGGGCAGCAGGGCGATCGCGGCGGCGAGCAGTAGGAAGCGGGCGGAGCGGGGCATGACGGGTTCCTCGTGGATGACAGTCGGCGCCGCTGTCGATAAGCGCAGACCTGGATCAGGGCAGATCTCGATCAGCGCAGTTGCGCGCGGGTCCAATGCACGATCTCGGCGGCGCCGATCGCCCCGGAACGGCGCGCCAGCTCGCGGCCGGCACGGAAGAGTACGAGCGTGGGGATGCTGCGGATGCCGAAACGCGCGCCCAGCGCCGGCTGGGCCTCGGTGTCGATCTTGGCCAGACGCACCGCCGGCTCCAGCGCGGCGGCCGCGGCCTCGAACTGCGGCGCCATCGTCCGGCACGGGCCGCACCAGGGCGCCCAGAAATCCACCAGCACCGGCAGTTCGGACTGGACGACGTGGCGCTCGAAACCCGCCGCGTCGAGCGCCAGCGGATGGGCCGTGAACAGCGGGGCCTTGCAGCGGCCGCAGACCGGTCGGTCGCCGAGACGCGCCGCCGGCACGCGATTGAGCGCATGGCAGGCCGAGCAGGCGATGCGCAGACTGTCGCCGGCGGCGTCGGTCATGGTGCCTCCGCTGAGGCCCCGGGCACGCGCTCGACGCCGTCGGCGTCGATGATCCGCACATCGACCTGCACGCCCTCGCGCACGCTCTGGGTGACGATGCAGAACTGCTCGAACTGGGCGAGCACGCGGTCGAAGTGTTCGAGATCGGCGGCCTTGTCCGACAACCGGATCGCGACCTCGGCGCGCGGGATGCGCCAGCGACCTTCGGCGTTGCGCTCGCGGCGGGCGACGATCTCGGCACGGATCGGACCGGGGTCGTTCCTGAACTTGCGCAGCGCGAACAGCAGGCTGGCCGAGAGGCAGTTGGCGATGCCGCTGAGCAGCAGCGCGGACGGGTTGGGGCCGGCGCCGGCGCCCAGCGGCGCGGGTTCGTCGGTGTGCAGGACGTCGAGGCCGGTGCCTTCGAACGTCACCCGGAAGCCGTAGGCGCTTTCCTGCTCCAGCACGATGCGGATGTCGGGCGAGTCGGTCATGGGGCGCGCTCCTTGGCGGCGTTGCGGGTCAGCAGGACGTAGTACAGCAGC
>JBIJAD010000471.1:0-2634 GCA_044345955.1 Lysobacteraceae bacterium | reverse complement strand
CAGCAACAGGTCGGGACGGTTGTTCTCGGACCAGCGCAGGGCTTCCTCGGAGTCGCCGAAGTCGAAGACCTCCAGCTCGGGGCTGATGTCCTCGAGGATATGCCGCAGCATCGTGCGTGCGGATGTCTGGTCATCGACGATGACGATTTTCACGGAGTTGCCCCACATGCGGATACCCGTGCGTCCCTGCGTGCGTGGTAGTGGATCGGCTGCCTTACCGACGTCCCGGAATCTAAAGCAATTCCCGTGCCTTGTCTCGCATGTGCCTGATATGCCGCCGGTTCCGGGCGATCGAAACAACGCGCCGGCATCGGTCCGGCCGGCCAAGCATACGACGCCGGGGGTCGCGCCGTCACCGTTTGCGGCCCCTGCGGGACGCAAACCTGTCCGATCTCACAGCTCGGGACGCATGTACGGGAACAGAAGTACGTCACGGATCGAGGTCGAGCCGGTCAGCAGCATCACCAGCCGGTCGATGCCCACGCCGAGACCGCCGGTGGGCGGCAGACCGACCTCCAGCGCGCGGATGTAGTCAGCGTCGTAGTGCATGGCCTCGTCGTCGCCGCCCTCCTTGGCCTCGACCTGGGCGCGGAACCGCGCGGCCTGATCCTCGGAGTCGTTCAGCTCGCTGAAGCCGTTGGCGATCTCCTTGCCGCCGATGAACAGCTCGAAGCGGTCGGTGATGCCCGGCTCGGAGTCCGATTCGCGGGCCAGCGGCGAGACCTCGACCGGGTAGTGGGTGATGAAGGTCGGCTGGATCAGATCGGCCTCGACCGTCTTCTCGAAGATCTCCAGCAGCAGCTTGCCCCACCCGTACGACGGCTTGACGTGGATCTTCAGGCGCGCGCAGTGCGCGGCCAGCGACTCGCGGTCGCGGCAGTCGGCCGGCGTGATCTCCGGATTGCGCTCGCGCACCGCCTCCTCCAGCTTCCAGCGCCGGAACGAACGCGACAGGTCGATGGTGTTGCCGTCCCATTCGACCTCGCCGATCCCCAGGGTGTCGTTGGCGACGTGATGGATCATGGCCTCGGTCAGGTCCATCACCTCCTGGTACGTGGCGTAGGCCTCGTACAGCTCGAGCATGGTGAACTCGGGATTGTGCCGGGTGCTGACACCCTCGTTGCGGAAGTTGCGGTTGATCTCGTACACCCGCTCGAAACCGCCGACCACCAGACGCTTGAGATACAGCTCAGGCGCCACGCGCAGATACAGATCCAGATCGAGCGCGTTGTGATGGGTCGTGAACGGGCGCGCGGTGGCGCCGCCGGCGATGTAGTGCATCATCGGCGTCTCCACTTCCTGGAAGCGGTGGCCGTCGAGCCAGCGGCGGATCGCGGTGATGATGAGCGAGCGGCGGCGGAACACCTCGCGCGCTTCGGGATTGACGATCAGATCGACGTAGCGCTGACGGTAGCGCTGCTCGACGTCGCTCAAACCGTGCCACTTGTCGGGCAGCGGGCGCAGCGACTTGGTCAGCAGGCGCAGCGACTCGACCTTGACCGACAGTTCGCCGGTCTTCGTTCGCATCAACTTGCCTTCGGCGCCGACGATGTCGCCGATGTCCCAGTGTTTGAAGGCGTCGTAGGTCTCTCCCAGCGCGCTCGACTGCAGGAACAACTGGATCGCGCCGGATGTGTCCTGCAACTGCGCGAACGCGGCCTTGCCCATCACCCGCTTGGCCATCAGCCGGCCGGCGACCGCGACCTGCACGGCTTCGGCGTCCAGCGCTTCGCCGTTCCAGCGGTCGGCGTCCTCGTAGCCGTCCTGCAGATCGCCTGCGTAATGGCGACGGCGGAAGTCGTTGGGGTAGGCCACGCCCTGCCCGCGCAGCGCGGCGAGTTTGGCGCGCCGCTCGGCGATGAGGGCGTTCTCGTCCTGCGGCGGGGTCTGGGCGTCGGTCATGGTCGTATCCGCGATGTGGGCGTGGGCGACTTCGCCTGTGGGAGCGACCCGAGTCGCGATGGTCTGCGGAACGTCATTCGGCGATCCGTCGCCACCCGCGTCGCACCCACAGGCTGAGAATTGGAGATGAGGATCAGACGGCGTCGACGCGTTTGGCGCCGGCCTCCAGCCCCGATTTGAGGCTGGCCTCGACGAATTCGTCGAGATCGCCGTCGAGCACCTTCTGGGTGTCGGAGCGTTCGATGCCGGTGCGCAGGTCCTTGATCCGGGACTGGTCGAGCACGTAATTGCGGATCTGACTGCCCCAGCCGATATCGGATTTGGTCGCCTCCAGCGCATCCTTCTCGGCGTTGCGTTTCTGGATCTCGATCTCGTACAGCTTCGCTTTCAGCATCTTCATCGCGCGGTCGCGGTTGGCGTGCTGGCTGCGTTCGGTCTGGCAGGCCACCACGACGCCACTGGGGACGTGGGTGATGCGGACCGCGGATTCGGTCTTGTTGACGTGCTGGCCGCCGGCGCCCGAGGAGCGATACACGTCGGTCTTGAGGTCGGCCGGATTGATCTCGATGTCGATGTCGTCTTCCACTTCCGGCGAGACGAATACAGAGGTGAACGAGGTGTGGCGGCGGTTGTCGGAGTCGAACGGCGACTTGCGCACCAGCCGGTGCACGCCGATCTCGGTCTTGAGCCAGCCGTAGGCGTAGTCGCCCTCGACCCGGAAGGTCGCCGACT